>CALZKX010000159.1 GCA_945788155.1 uncultured Flavobacteriaceae bacterium | reverse complement strand
CAACTGGAAGTAATTTTTGGTTGTACGCTTGGGCTTTAGTAGCTGTGTTTTCAATATTTATGAATATGTTTTACTCAAAACTTATTGTGCCTTTATTCAACAAACAAACACCTTTAGAAGAAGGTGAATTACGAAATAAAATTTCTGCTTACGCAAAAACTGTTGGTTTTAAACTTAATAAGATATTCGTGATTGATGGTTCTAAACGTAGTACAAAAGCCAATGCGTATTTTTCAGGATTTGGTGGCGAAAAACGTGTAACCCTTTACGATACACTTATTAAAGATTTAAACGATGAAGAGATTGTCGCTGTGTTAGCTCACGAAGTAGGTCATTACAAACGCAAACACATTATCTTTAACCTTTCTGCCTCAATTTTGCTAACTGGTTTGACGCTTTATATTCTCTCGCTTCTTATTTCAAATCCAATATTATCTAATGCTTTAGGTGTGGAGATTCCTAGTTTTCATATTGGATTAATCGCTTTTGGATTGCTTTATAGTCCTATTAGTGAAATTACTGGTTTAATCATGAATTACTTATCCAGAAAATTTGAATACCAAGCAGATAATTATGCCAAAGACACTTATGCTGGTGAACCTTTAATAACCTCTCTCAAAAAATTATCAAAAAACAGTTTAAGCAACTTAACACCTCATCCTGCTTATGTGTTTATGCACTATTCACATCCAACATTGTTACAACGTATTAGAAATTTAAGGCCATAAAAAAATAAAGGCTATCTTAGGCTCTTTATTTTTTTGAATGAGCGAAATCAATCTTGAAAACAAACCTTGGTACAAACGTATTCCGCATGCAGTAACCATGTTGTTTGGTATTATCATTTTAGTCACAATACTCACTTATATACTTCCTGCTGGAACGTACGAACGCATTTTGGTTGATGGCAGAAAAATCGTCGTTCCAAATTCTTATAGTGCTATAGATTCTACTCCAATAGGATTATTGGACATGTTTAAAGCGATTCCTTTAGGCTTTAAAGCTGCTGTTGAAATTATTTTTATCGTACTTGCTGGAGCTATCATGTTTGGGTTTATGGAAAAATCCAAAGCCGTTGAAAATTCAGTAGGCACAATTGTTAAAAATTTAGGTTTAAAAAACAAACACCTCATCATCGTCATCATGACATTTATTTATGGGTTACTTGGTGTTGCCGTTGGTTATGAAAACAATATCGCAATGGTTCCTATTGCCGCAGTACTCAGTTTAGCTCTTGGTGGTGATTTAATTTTGGCTGCAGGAATTTCGGTTGGTGCCATGACCATTGGTTTTGGGCTTTCACCTATTAATCCATATACAGTTGGAACTGGACATAAAATAGCAGAACTAACAATGTTTTCAGGAGCTTTGCTACGAAGTGTACTGAGTTTTATTGGCTTGAGCATTATGGCATATTATAATGTGTGGTATTTTAAAAAAATAACCAAACATCCTGAAAAAAGCCTTGGTAAAGGGTTGGATACTAGTAATATGTCTTTGTCAAAACCGATTAAAGATTATAATGTAACAGGAAATAACTGGTTGGTCATTTCAATATTTATTTTTGGTCTTTTGGTAATTCTTTATGGTGTTTTTAACCTTAAATGGTACCTCAACGAACTATCTGCAGTATTTTTAATGATTGCTCTACTTTGCGGTATTGTATCCAAAATGGATGCCACAACCATGAGCGAAACCGTTTTAAAAGCAGTATCTGTCGCAGCTCCTGGAGCTTTTATGGTTGGTTATGCAACGTCTATAAAAGTACTTATGGAAATGGGAAATATTGGTGATACCATTTCATATAACCTGTCTGTGATGCTACAAGATTTACCTTTGTACGCTTCAGCAATAAGCATGTCTGTTTCACAAACCGTTATCAACTTTTTTATTCCGTCAGGAAGTGGACAAGCATTGGCAACATTACCTGTGATGCTTCCTCTGGGAGAATCACTTGGGCTTACTAGACAAATCACCATTTTAGCATTTCAAATTGGTGATGGTTTATCCAATTTAATCAACCCAACTTTAGGTGGTCTTATTGCTATGTTGAGCATGTGTCGCGTACCAATTGACAGATGGATTCGATTTATTTTTCCGGTTTTAATCATCTTATTTATTCTAGCCTCTTTGGCACTTATTATAGCAGTTGCAACAAATTATAGTTAATATGACAATAGAAAGTATTTTAGCAAAACTTGTATCCTTTCCAGTGCTTGGTGGTGAAAGTAATATGAGTATTATTACTTGGATTAGAGAATATATAGAATCTCACAACATCACAACAACTTTAGTCCCAAATGAAGAAGGTAATAAAGCTTCACTGCATTGCAGAATTGGACCTGAAGTTGATGGAGGCGTGATTCTTTCTGGTCACACAGATGTTGTTCCAGTTGAAGGCCAAGAATGGACAACAAACCCTTTTAAATTAACTGATAAAGGTGATGGCAAACTTTACGGAAGAGGTTCCTGCGATATGAAAGGTTTTGTCGCTTGTTGTTTGGCAGCACTTCCAGATATGGTAAAAGCCAACTTAAAAAAGCCCATTTACTTTGCCTTTTCTTATGATGAAGAAGTTGGTTGTTTGGCTGGTCCTGAATTAGCAAAAGCTATTAAAACCCATTATACTGAAACACCTAAATATGCCATTATTGGTGAGCCTTCGCTTATGGAACCCATTGTTGGGCAAAAAGGAATCTATATTCTGGAAACTTATGTAAATGGTTCAGCAGGACATAGTAGCAGAATTAAACAAGAAGTAAGTGCCATTCATGAAGCCATGCGTCTCATTTTATGGTTGGAAAACAAAATGAACCAACTCATAGACGATAAACGATTGGACGAACGCTTTCATCCACCTCATTCCTCAATTCATATTGGCTTAATAAATGGAGGTATTGCACCAAACGTTATTGCAGATAAAGCCCATTTTTATTGGGATTTGCGTACCATTCCAATGGATGATACTCAAACAATTATCGCCGAATTTGAAGCCTATTGTCGCGAACGTGAACAAGAACTACAAAAAATATTCCCTGATTTTAAAATAAAAACCATTGAAAACCATCCTCCTGTAATTCATTTAGATACCAAAAAAACTGATGATGTCGTTGCTTTGGTTAAACGTATTTCAGGCAACTCAAAACTTAACACAGTATCCTATGCTGCCGAAGCAGGACAGTTTGCAGCTGAAGGCTTTCAATCTGCCATTTGTGGTCCAGGTTCTATTGCCCAAGCTCATAGAGCTAATGAGTTTATTGCAAAAACCGAATTAGTAAAAGGTATGGAAATGATGAATAAGCTGATTACTGAATTAAGTTCTAGTAATTTTCAATAGAATTTGTAAATTGACTTTGTTAAAAATAACAGCTAACTTCTTTTTACGTTGTGTACATAACATTTTAACGATTTCATACACATCATAAGCTAGCTCCAATTATCAAAAAAAGAAATAATGATTAATCGATTAGAATTTTCCATTGATATTAATGCTGAAAAAAGTGCGATTTGGAAAGCACTCTGGGATGAGAATGCCTATCTTGAATGGGTTAATGTTTTCATGGAAGGGTCATACGTTGTAGCTGATAATTGGGAAGAAGGCAGTAAAGTACATTTTCTAGGTCCAGACCAAAACGGGATCTACAGTATTATCAAGACGCACATTCCAAATAAAATTATAAAGTTTGAACATATTGGGAATGTAATAAAAGGAAATGAACAGCCTATTGATAGTGAAACAAAAAAATGGTCTGGAGCAACAGAAGTTTACAAACTCAATCAAGGAATAAACAACATTACACTTTCAGTCGAAATTGATATACTCGATGAGCATCTGGAATTTATGGCAAATACATTTCCAAAAGCACTTAAAATAGTGAAGAATAACTGCCGTTAATTACACACAAAACTTTAAACAAACCATTCAAAAAATTAAATCCTAAAAACCTATTGCTCATTAATTTACTTTATACTATTTTTAATCTATGACAGATGTTGAGATAGAAAAAGAAAATGCAGCCATTACCAAAGCCTACAAAGAACTTCTAAAAGTTAGTTACAGGACGCTTTCAAAAGAGGACAAAACACTTATTAGAAGTGCCTTTGAAATAGCTCTTGATGCACACAAAGACCAACGTAGAAAATCTGGAGAAGCTTATATTTTCCACCCATTGGCTGTGGCAAAAATTGTGGCACAGGAAATTGGCTTGGATGCTACGTCTATTGCTGCTGCATTGCTTCATGATGTTGTCGAAGACAATCCCAATTATACCATAGACGATATTCAGCAAATGTTTGGCGATGCAGTTGCTAAAATTGTTGACGGCCTTACTAAAATATCCTCATTAAAAAAGGACATGAACGTCTCTATGCAAGCAGAGAATTTTCGTAAAATGCTGCTTACTTTAAATGACGATGTACGAGTTATCATCATTAAAATTGCCGATAGGTTGCACAATATGCAAACCATGGCATCCATGCGTCCTGATAAACAAGTAAAAATTGCTTCGGAAACGCTTTACATTTATGCACCATTAGCACATAGAATAGGCCTTTATAATATTAAAACCGAACTTGAAGACCTTGGCTTAAAGTACACCGAACCAGAAGTGTACAACGATATTTTACTTAAAATAAGAGAAAGCAAAGAGCAACAAGATGCTTACATCAAGGAGATTAGCAATATTTTAAAAACCTCATTAGATAAAGAAGGTTTAAATTACGACATAAAAGGACGGCCAAAATCTATTTTCTCCATACGTCGAAAAATGCTAAAACAAGGTGTGTCCTTTGATGAAGTTTACGACAAGTTTGCTGTTAGAATTATTTACAAATCCGATATTGAAAATGAAAAATTCTTAGCTTGGAAAATTTATTCCATTGTTACCGATCATTTTAGACCAAATCCTATACGTTTACGCGACTGGATATCATCCCCAAAATCTACTGGTTATGAAGCATTGCACATTACTGTAATGGGTCCAAAAGGACGTTGGGTTGAAGTACAGATTCGTAGTGAACGCATGAACGAAATAGCCGAAAAAGGCTATGCAGCACATTATAAATATAAAGAAGGAAACCAAAAAGAAGACACACTTGATGCTTGGATTAGCAGGCTTCAAGAAGCACTAGAAAACCCTGATGGAAATGCTGTAGATTTTGTAGAACAGTTTAAACTCAATTTATACTCCAAGGAAATATTTGTTTTTACACCTACAGGCGACCTAAAATCGTTACCAAAAGGTGCAACACCTTTGGATTTTGCTTTTAGTATTCACACCGAAGTTGGCATGAAAACACGTGGCGCAAAAGTAAATGGCAAATTGGTGCCATTGAGCCATGAATTAAAAAGTGGCGACCAAGTAGAAATCATGACCTCGGAAAATGCCAAACCAAATACCAACTGGTTAGATTATGCTACAACTGCTAGAGCAAGAAGTAAAATAAAGTCGTCCCTAAAAGCTGAAACCAAAATTGTTGCTGAAGATGGCAAGGAAATATTACGCCGAAAATTAAAGCAACTCAAAATTACGCTCAATGAAAAGTCAATTAACGAATTAGTAAATTATTTTAATTTAAAAACGAGTCTTGATCTTTTTTATCGTGTTGGTATTGGTGCCATTGACAGCAAAATGCTTAAAGATTTTGCAGCTTCAAGAAGTAATGCTTTAGTAAGTTTTATTAAAAACAAAATTACTCGTAAACCATCTGCTTCAAAAGAAGATATCAATAGAGATGAAATTACTGCTAAGTACGATATGTTGGTTTTTGGCAAGGAGGAAGAAAAGCTTAACTACAAACTCTCAAATTGCTGCAATCCAATTCCTGGTGATCCAGTTTTTGGTTTTTTAACCATTAACGAAGGTATTAAAGTGCATAAAAAAAACTGCCCAAATGCACTAAGCTTACAGTCTAATTATGCCTATAGAATCATGTCGGCAAAATGGATAGATTCTTCCCAACAAGAGTTTACAGCCATTATTAAATTAAATGGCATCGATAACCTTGGATTGGTAAATGATATTACCAAAGTAATATCCAGTAACATGCATGTAAACATGAAGAATATTAGTTTTGATACTGACCATGGTGTGTTTAATGGAAAAATTACTGTGGTCGTTAAGAACAACAATTTGGTTAAGAAATTAATGGACAGGCTTAAAAAAATTAATGGTATAGAAAAAGTATCTAGAGTTTAAAAAATAGTTTAAATTTGCAACGGATTTATGAGTGCAAAAACCGAAAATAAAAATCAGGACATTGTAAAAAATGTATTTACAAAATTTTTAGAAGAAAATGGGCATAGAAAAACGCCTGAGCGTTATGCCATACTTCAAGAAATTTATGATAGTAACGATCATTTTGATATTGAATCTTTATATATCAAAATGAAAAATAAAAACTATCGTGTGTCTCGCGCTACACTTTACAACACTATTGAGCTTTTATTGGATTGTACCTTGGTTAGAAAACACCAATTTGGGCAAAATCAGGCACATTACGAAAAATCGTATTTCGACAAACAACATGACCATATTATTTTAACAGATAGTGGCGAAGTTATCGAGTTTTGCGACCCAAGAATTCAGTCCATAAAAAAAACAATCGAAGACGTTTTTGACATAGACATACATAACCATTCACTCTACTTTTACGGAACAAAAAAACAACCAACAAACTAATTACATAATGGCAGTAGATTTACTACTAGGTTTACAATGGGGCGACGAAGGCAAAGGAAAAATTGTTGATGTACTTACCTCTAACTACAATATTATTGCTCGTTTTCAAGGAGGTCCAAATGCAGGACATACACTTGTATTTAACGGCATGAAACATGTGTTACACACAATTCCATCTGGGATATTCCATGAAGATGCTGTCAACCTTGTTGGAAATGGCGTTGTGATTGATCCTGTAATTTTTAAAAAAGAATTGGATAAACTTGAAGAGCAAAATGTAGATTATAAAAAGTCATTATTAATATCAAGAAAAGCACATTTAATTTTACCAACACACCGTTTATTGGATGCTGCTAGCGAAACTGCCAAAGGAAAAGCAAAAATTGGTTCAACTTTAAAAGGTATTGGTCCAACATATATGGACAAAACTGGTCGTAATGGTATTCGCGTTGGTGATATTGAATTAGAAGGCTGGAAAGATAAAT
>CALZKX010000158.1 GCA_945788155.1 uncultured Flavobacteriaceae bacterium | reverse complement strand
CAGCCACATTCCCAAATGGACAATATGAGTATAATGGCATTTCTATCCCAATTTATGAGGCGAGAAATTCCAGCAGGATTCCAACATATCACAGATTGGATGTATCTGCAAAATATTCGCCTAAAAGTAATGCCAATAAAAAATGGAAAACAGAATGGGTTTTTGGAATATATAATGCATACAATAGAAAAAATGCATCATCAATAAGTTTTAGGGAAAATAGAATGACTGGAGCTAATGAATCTCTTAAACTATCTATTTTTGGTATTATACCATCAATATCATATAATTTTAAATTTTAAATCATGAAGAAATTTATCACAATACTACTGTGCATTTTAGTTGTTTCCTGTGAAGATGTAATTGATTTAGATTTAAATACATCTAATCCAAAACTAATAATTGAAGCCTCCATTAATTGGATCAAAGGTACAAGTGGAAATGAGCAGGAAATAAAATTATCTTTATCTACTCCTTACTATAATTTAGAAACACCTCCTGCAAACAATGCGATTGTTTCAATCTTTGATTCAAATAATACCGAATACATCTTTACTGAAGATGGTACAACTGGTGTCTATAAAAATGATTCATTCATTCCTGTTATAAATGCTGAATATTCTCTTGAGATAAACTATCAAGGTGAAATCTATTCTGCCACTGAAACATTAAAACCTGTTGCTTCAATCGATTATGTAGAACAAAAAAATGATGGAGGATTTTCTGGTGAAGAAACCGAATTAAAAGCATATTATACCGATCCAGCAAATATTGAAAACTACTACTACTTTGAATTTAAAAATGATTTCACTGCAATTCCAACTCTTGAAGTATATGAAGATAAATTCACCGATGGAAACCAGATATTTGGGTTCTATACTGAAGAAGATTTAACAACTGGACAAGAAGTGAGAATAAGAAACCATGGCATTTCAAAGGCATTTTATGAATATATGAATATTCTTTTGCACCAAAACAGTGAAGAAGGTGGTGGTCCATTTGAAACGACACCTGCAACCGTTAGAGGTAATTGTATAAATGAAACCAGTCCAGATAATTTCCCTTTTGGGTACTTTCGTTTATCAGAAGTTGATGAAATAACATACATTGTTGAGTAACTCAAACCAAATTGTTTATTTTTGATGAATGGATTTTAGAAAAACAACAGAACAAAATTCTAATTACAATCATCTGGAAAAGATGAGTGTTTCCCAATTGCTCATCAATATTAATAACGAAGATAAAACCGTTCCTTTTGCTGTTGAAAATGCTTTACCACAAATTAAAAGCTTAATTGAGCAAGTAATACTAAAATTGAAATCTGGAGGGCGCTTATTTTATATTGGGGCTGGCACCAGTGGCAGATTGGGCATCTTAGATGCAAGTGAATGCCCACCTACTTTTGGTGTGCCTCATGAGTTAGTTGTTGGTCTTATCGCTGGAGGAGATTCAGCCATTAGAAAAGCGGTCGAATTTGCTGAAGACTCAACAACTCAAGGATGGAAAGATTTACAAAAACATCATATTTCTAGTCATGATATCGTGGTTGGAATTGCAGCTTCTGGGACAACGCCTTACGTAATTTCAGCTTTAGAAAAGTGTAATGAAAACAATATTATTACTGGTTGTATTACTTGTAACCATAAAAGTCCTTTATCGTTAACAGTTCAATTTCCAATCGAAGTTATTGTTGGCCCTGAATTTGTAACTGGAAGTTCGAGGATGAAAGCAGGAACAGCACAAAAACTAGTGCTAAATATGATTACCACAACAACCATGATTCAACTTGGTAAAGTAAAAGGCAATAAGATGGTCGATATGCAATTAAGCAATAACAAACTAGTTGATAGAGGCATAAAAATGGTGATGGATGAATTAAATATTTCGCCAGAAGAAGCATCGAATCTATTAAACAAACATCAAAGCGTTAGAGAATCAGTAAAAGCCTATAAAAATGGAAACCACAAGAACCAATAAGTCTGTTTTAGTAAGAGGATTAAAAATAATGGCAATTTCGCTAGTTATGATGTTTGCTGGTCCAACACTGTTTTATATAGCAACTACAAATAAAGAAAAGCCACTTTATATTCCTTTATTGATTGTTAGTCTTCTTATTTGTGCTGGCGCAGTATTCTTTGCTTTCAAGGGATTACAAACTATTATGGATAGCATGTTTAATAATAAGCCTAATTCAAATTAGCTTTAGATTTAGGAGTTGTTGGATTATACCCAAAATTTTTATCCAGGATAGGAATTTCTAGTCTATCCACAATATAACCAATAATAGCATAATGATGAATAGCATGACTATTTGCTTGTGCTAAAACTGCACCTAATGAATACTTAATTTCTGTTTTGCCTAAACCTAAATCATCACTTACGACATAACTTTGAGTAAAACTTTTATTTTCAAGTTTCTCTATCAAATTAATAATGCGTTCAACATGATAAAGTGTATAATCACAATCAATATGCATACGCTCATCCCTTTTTCTGTTAGCAAGGTCAATAAATTTGCTTTCTATTCCTTCAATTATGCAGTCATAAAAATCCAAAATATGCCTGATGTGAGAACCTATACATGAATAATAAGGAGAAACCGAATGATTACTTAAGTCCTCATTTGAAAGAGTGGATAAAAGATTTATTGATTTTTTTAACGTATTAATGGAAGATTGAATGATAATATTCATAAATCTAAAATAAGTAATTAGGTTGAATAAAAAAATTATTGATGTATTAGTCTAATAATTCTCATACCCTTACAACCAAATCATCCAAAACCAAAAAAAACCCTTACCATAATTTGGCAAGGGTTTTAATAAATACCGATATTGTTGTCGGTACAAAAAAGGCGGCGACCTACTCTTCCACAATAGTAGTACCATCGGCGCAAATGGGCTTAACTTCTCTG
>CALZKX010000157.1 GCA_945788155.1 uncultured Flavobacteriaceae bacterium | reverse complement strand
GCTGGAGATGCAAAATGGGATAAGTTCGATAACTTATCGGAGGATGATTTCTATATTGGTATCAAGAGTAAGTTAATGGGTCAAGTAAATGTGGTGAGAATAGGTAAGAACTATTTAAGTAAAGGAGGCTCTATTACATTATCAACAGGTATTCTTGCAGATGACCCAGTTGATATGACCACAAGTGCAGCAATGGTCAATGGCGCTATTCACAGTTTTGTAAAAGCAGTGGTTTTAGAGTTGGATGCTATTAGAGTCAATGTGGTTTGCTCTGATTTGGTCGAAGATGCTTACGAAAAATATAAAGATTATTTTCCAGGAAATACTCCAGTTCCAATGCATAAAATTGTAGATGGTTATGTGAAGTGTGTTGAAGGAAAAATAAACGGAAGAATATTAAGAATAATGGCATAACAAATTCCTGCGTCCGCGTGCCGCTGAAGCTTTAGCGGAGGCGCAAGGCAGGAATCTATTAAAGTCCTCCCTTGAGGGAGGATTTAGGAGGGTGTTTATGACGCAAATTGAAAGATTAGAATAAAATAATATCAACAAATAAATTAAAACCCTATTTCCTTTGGAAGGAGTTAGGGATAGGATGAAAAAAAATACAACATCATGTTTCCGTGAAAACGGAAATCTTATTAAATAAAGCAATAAGCTTATGAGAAAGATTGAACATTATGTAACTGGAAATTGGACAACAGGAAAAGAAGCAGGCACACCAATCCATGACGCAATAACTGGCGAAGCTTTTGCTAGTGTCGCCATTGAAGGGTTAGATATTCCCGAAATTCTAAACTATGGACGAACAAAAGGTGGCGAAGTGCTTCGTAAAATGACCTTTCAAGAGCGTGGCAATATGCTTAAAAAATTAGCATTTTATTTAATAAAAAAGAAAGAGGCCTTTTATGAATTAAGCTATAGAACTGGAGCTACAAAAGTGGATAGTTGGATAGATATAGAAGGCGGTTTCGGAAACCTGTTTGCCAACGCATCATTACGTAAACTATTCCCAAATCAGCCGTATCATGTTGAAGGTGATGCTATTGACTTGTCTCGTGGAGGACGCTTTATGGCACATCATATTATGGTACCAAAAAAAGGAGTTGCTGTTCATATTAACGCATTCAACTTCCCAGTTTGGGGCATGTTGGAAAAGTGTGCAGTAAACTGGATGGCTGGCGTTCCTGCTGTTGTTTTGCCTGCACCTTCATCATCGTATTTAGCTGAAGCAGTTGCTCGTGAAATCATCAATTCAGGAATTTTGCCAGAAGGTGCTTTGCAAATCATCAACGGAACTGTTAAAACGATTTTAGATACTGTTGAATCTCAAGATGTAGTGACATTTACAGGTTCAGCAAGTACAGGACGTCTTCTAAAAGCGCATCCAAGAATCATCCAAGAAGCAGTTCCTTTTACCATGGAAGCGGATTCACTTAATGCGTCTATTTTAGGTGAAGATGCTGTTCCTGGAACACCAGAATTTGATATTTTTATTAAGGAAGTTCGAAAAGAAATGACTGTAAAGGCTGGACAAAAGTGTACAGCTATAAGAAGAATTATTGTTCCTGAAAATTTGGTTGAAGATGTACAAATAGCACTTGGTAAAGCACTTGATAAAGTCACTATTGGAGACCCAAGACTGAAAGAGGTAAGAATGGGTTCATTGATTAGCAAGGAACAGGTTGAAGAAGTTCGTAATAGTGTTTCAGATATTGCTGAAGAAGCCAAAATAGTTTATGGAAACCTCGATAAGATTGAAACCATTGGAGCTGACGCTAAAAAAGGAGCGTTTATAAGTCCAATTTTATTACGCACAGATAATCCTTTTAAAAACACAGCGATTCACGAACGCGAAGCGTTTGGTCCAGTAAGTACGATCATGCCTTATAAAACTTTGGAGGAAGCAATCACATTGTCTCAAATGGGAAAAGGCTCTCTAGTGTCTTCAATCATAACTAATGATGATAACATCGCAAAAGAATATGTAATCAATGCCGCAAGTCATCATGGTCGCATTTTAGTGCTGAATAGAGAAAATGCTAAAGAAAGCACTGGTCATGGCTCACCATTACCAACTTTGGTTCATGGAGGTCCAGGACGTGCTGGAGGAGGCGAAGAAATGGGAGGAATGCGAGGTGTAAAACATTATTTGCAGCGTACAGCAATTCAAGGTAGTCCAACAACATTAACCGAAATCACTGGAATTTATCAGCAAGGAGGTGCTTACGCTAAAGCTGAACAACATCCGTTTAAATACCATTGGGAAGATATCCAACCTGGAATGTCTATGAAAACCCATAAACGAACACTTACAGATTCCGATATAATAAATTTCTCAAACCTTACTTGGGACCATTTTTATGCGCATACAGATATTACTTCACTTGATGGAAGCATTTTCGAAAAACGTACTGCTCATGGTTATTTTATTTTGGCAGCAGCAGCAGGATTGTTCGTCTATCCTAACAAAGGGCCTGTGTCTGCAAATTACGGATTGGAAGAATGTCGTTTTTTAAGACCTTTATATCATAACGACACCATTTATGTACGCTTGACCTGTAAACAGAAAATTGATAGAGACGTAGCAAGTGCGGAGCACCCAAGTGGTATTGTAAAGTGGTTTGCAGAAATATTTGATACTGAAGATGAATTGGTAGCAGTGGCAACGGTGTTGACAATGGTTCAAAAAAAACAAGAAGTTTTTGCTGAAATAAATAGACAAACCATTGAAAACTATTTGAATAAATTAACAGATGCCTCTAAACCACTTTGGGGAACCATGTCACCGCAACACATGGTGGAACATTTAGAATATGCTACTAGAATTTCATCAGGGGAAATTCAAGATTTTGAATTTTCAACTCCAGAGAAAATTATGGAGAAAGTTCATAACACCTTATATAATTATAAGCCAATGCCAAGAAATTTTGAAGCACCAGAAAGATTTACCGAAGAATTAAAATCCTTGAAGCATAACAATTTAGAAACAGCAAAGCATAAGCTATTTGAAGCTTATGATGATTTTGAAAACTATTTTAAAGAACATCCTGATGCAACACTAAAAAATATTGTTTTTGGAAACCTTAATAGATATGAGTGGAACTTGTTTCATAGAAAACATTACAATCACCATTTTGAACAATTTGGATTAATATAAATTGATATTGTCACCCTGAGCGCAGTTGAAGGGTCTATAACATAAATGATTATAATTATAACATGAATAAAGAACCATACGTAAAACAAACCATAGAAAACCAAGTAGGATATATCGAATTTTTTCACCCTTCTCACAATTCATTGCCATCAAATTTGCTATCTGAATTGGCAAGAACTATAACCAATGCAGGAGAAGATGACAGTATTAAAGTTATTGTTCTTAAAAGCGGAGGTGACAGAACATTCTGCGCTGGAGCAAGTTTTGAAGAATTGGTTGCCATTAATGATGAAGATACAGGAAAGGAGTTTTTCTCTGGATTTGCCAATGTAATTAACGCAATGCGAAAATGTCCAAAATTTATTGTTGGTCGTGTACAAGGTAAAACAGTTGGAGGAGGCGTTGGTTTGGCTTCAGCAACCGATTATTGTATAGCAACAAAATATGCTTCCATAAAATTAAGCGAACTAAATGTAGGCATTGGTCCATTTGTAGTTGGTCCTGCAGTACAACGAAAATTAGGATTAAGTGCCATGTCGCAAATAGCGATAGATGCGAATAGTTTCTATTCAGCTCAATGGGCAAAGGAAAAAGGTTTGTTTACACAAGTTTATGAAACTGTTGAAGAATTGG
>CALZKX010000156.1 GCA_945788155.1 uncultured Flavobacteriaceae bacterium | reverse complement strand
TATATAAAAGCATTAGAGATTCTTTTGCTAGCGAACATGGCGCACGTATGACAGCAATGCATAAAGCAACAGACAATGCAACCGAGTTAAGAGATCAATTAAAGTTAACGTACAATAAAGCTCGTCAGGCAGCCATTACCAACGAAATATTAGAAATTGTTGGTGGAGCGGAAGCATTGAACAATTAGCCGCAGCGATAGCGAAGTCAAATTTTTCAAAAGAGCGGAAGCATTGAACAATTAGCCGCAGCGATAGCGAAGTCAAATTTTTCAAAAGAGCGGAAGCATTGAACAATTAGAGTTATAACTAATATATTTTAAAAGCCTTGCTATTTTAGTAAGGCTTTTTTATGGCATAGCTATTGATTTTAGTATCTTTATAATAAATAACGTGAGTTAGACATAAAAGTCATTGACTATAAGCTGATTGAAATAAAAACACCCCTCAAGTCCCCTCAAGGGGACAATGTCATCTTTGGGAATTCCTCCCTTGAGGGAGGAGCAAGGAGGGTATTTACAATAAATAAACATATATCACACTAACAATCAAGTAATTATGCTTTTAGTTATTTTGAACTCACGTTAAATAGCAAAGTAAATGAATACTCTTAAACAAATATTCAAATTATTAACCTTAACAGTTGTTATGTCTAGCTTTTCTCAATGCTCAAGTGCGCAAAAACTTCAAAAAAAAGCACCAACAACATTTGGTGACACATACTGTAAAAAACGAGTTTCTGGCATAGAAGAAGGTCCACAAGGCATGGATATTTATATTGAAGTAAAAGATTCAAAATTTCAATTGGATAGTGTTTATTTTAGAGGGAAAGCAGCAAAACTAAAGAAAAACCCTCAAAACAATAAGCAATACATTGGGAGCTTTATTACCCAATCAAAAAACAGTCGGGATCTTATAATGAACAGCGATCCAAAACAGGAATATGGAAATAAAATACCAGAAAAACCTATAAAAATCCCATTTGAGTTAGCCTATAATGAGAGTGTGGTTAGTTATAAAGTAAAAGGAAAGACCAAATATTATAAACTCACCAATGTTACTGAAATACATACGATAGATGTACCTATGTCACCAGCACCAAATAATAACTAATGTTGCAAAACGTTTACTAATAACGTACTTTTAGTGACGTTAAAACCCAACTTTTGAGCGCATTCCAAAAACTATTTAAACAAACATTTATTTATGGTTTAGCAACTGTTTTGCCAAGGATGCTCAGCTTTTTATTGGTGCCATTATATACCACCGAAGGCGTATTGTCTTCAGTTTCACAGTATGGAGAAATTTCAGTGATATTCACATACTTTGTAATCTTTAACGTTGTTTTGGCTTATGGCATGGAAACAGCATTTTTTAGATTCTTCAATAAAGAAGAAGATAAAAACCAAGTAATTGGCACCTCAGCAATTTCGATAATTGTTTCTTCTTTTGGATTTTTTGTTTTAGCATTAATTTTTCAAAACCAGATTTCATCATTTATAGATATTGATGTTAAATATATCAACTTGGTTATTTGGATTTTACTTCTGGATGCCTTGGTCATTATTCCATTTGCATGGTTAAGAGCCAATGAGAAACCAGAACGATATGCAATAATTAAAATTTTAAATGTTGCCATTAATCTTGGACTTAATTTGTTTTTTTTACTAGCATTAAAAGACTTGGCTTCACAATCTCCAATGTTTGAAACTATTTACAAACCAAATTTTCAAATTAGTTATATTTTTATTGCCAATCTTATTGCGAGCGCAGTAACTTTGTTATTAATGCTGTCGTTTTATAGCAAAATCAAGTATGTATTTAATTCGCAATTATGGAAAACCATGCTTCGTTATGCTTTTCCAGTATTTATAGCTGGAGTGGCTTTTTCGATTAACGAAACATTCGATAGAATACTTCTAAAAGAGTTGTTGCCAGCCGATGTTGCCGAAACCGATATTGGTATGTATTCGGCAAGCTACAAGTTAGCTTTATTTATGACCCTGTTTGCTACTGCTTATAGATTAGGAATTGAACCATACTTTTTTAGCCATTTTAATAGTAAAAACCCTCAAAAAAATTATGCAAAAATTTTAGAGTTTTTTGTTGCTTTAGGCTCTGTAATTTTATTGAGTGTAGTGGTTTTTGCAGATTTATTAAAACCTTATATTGTAAGAAGTGAGGCCTATTGGGAAGCTATGTGGATAGTGCCAATTATTTTGCTTGCTAATTTTTGTTTAGGTATTTATCATAATTTGTCTGTGTGGTATAAAATAACCGACAGAACTAAATTTGGTGCCTACATTTCGATTTTTGGAGCCATAATCACCTTAACGATAAACATATTTTTTATAAAGGAATATAGCTATAAAGCATCAGCTATTGCAACTTTAGTAGCCTATAGTGTCATGATGCTGTTATCTTATTATTTTGGAAGAAAATACTATCCTATTCCTTATAACCTTAAAAAAATAGGATTGTACCTATCACTTTCTATAGTGTTTTCTATAACTTCGTTTTATTATTTTAGAGAGAATTATAAAGTAGGAATCCCATTACTGCTAGTGTTTTTAGGAATTATATATACTTTTGAAAAAAATCAAATCAATCAATTACTAAAAAGAAAAGCTCAATAATTATGATAAAGTTTTTCAATAAAATAAGAAAACAACTTTTGGGCGAAAACAAAACAGGACGCTATTTTAAGTACGCTATTGGCGAGATTTTTTTAGTTATGATTGGAATTTTGTTAGCGTTACAAGTTAATAATTGGAATCAAAATCGTCAATTACAAAAAGAGGAAGTTATGGTTCTTAAAAATTTTTATCAAGAATTTAGTGAAAACAGCTATATGAAAGACATTTTTATAGAAGACCCAGCTTTAAGAAAAGAAATGGTTTCTATAATTAATTTATTAGAACCAGAAATTAAAAAACATAATCAAAACCTTGTCATGCTGAGTGCAGTCGAAACCTCATTAAAATAAAAGTATAACTTAAAAAGTTTCTTCCCTTTGGGAAGGCGAAAGATAAGAACATGAAAATAAACATAATCAATAAATCCAACCATGATTTACCACACTACGAAACCATAGCTTCTGCTGGCATGGATTTACGTGCAAATTTATCAGAAGCACGAACCTTAAAGCCTTTAGAACGCAGTATTGTTGGCACAGGTCTTTTTATTGAGCTTCCAATTGGCATTGAAGCCCAAGTACGACCAAGAAGTGGTCTTGCTGCCAAAAAAGGAATCACTGTTTTAAATGCTCCTGGAACCATTGATGCCGATTACAGAGGCGAAATTGGCGTGATTCTTGTGAATCTTTCTAACGAAGATTTTGTTATCCAAAATGGCGAACGTATTGCACAATTGGTTATTGCAAAACACGAACGAGTTGAGTGGGAAGAAGTACAGCAACTATCAGAGACCAAAAGAGGCGAAGGCGGTTTTGGTAGCACTGGAACAAAATGATTTAAGAATCACGATTGGCCCTTTTTGATTTGAATGTCAGGTCTAGTGCTGTCGAGACCTCATTTCTGTTAAAAAGCCATTAATGTTTATAGAGTTGCTATAGAAAACCCTTAAATTAGTGATTATTTAAAGATGAATTTCAAACACAAAATAATGCAAGTTGCAATAGGGGTATTTTTTATTCCTAGTCTTGTATTTGCCCAAGTAGATTTTAATAAAACACCAGACGACGATTTAGGCGACTTTGAAGACAAGTTTCAAGAACACTTTTATGAAGCCTTAAAACAAAAAGGTATAGAAAACTATGATCGTGCAGTTAAATCATTACTAAAAGCCTTAGAAATGGACGACTCAAAGGCAGTTATCTATTTTGAATTGGGCAAAAACTATGCAAAACTCAAAAACTTTGGCGCTGCCGAAGAAGCCCTAAAAAAAGCTATTGATAAAGCACCTGAAAACGAATGGTTTCTTAATGAACTTTATGATGTTTATTACCAATTAGATGATTTTAACAAAGCCTTAAAAACAGTAAAAAAATTAGTCAAGTTCCACCCAGATTACAAAGAAGACCTAGTGGCACTTTATATTAAAAACAAAAAGTATAAAGATGCTCTAAAAACATTGGATGAGTTAGATAAAGACTATGGCGTTTCGGAGTCACGCGATTTTATGCGTAATCAAATCTACAATGCTACAGGAGGAGATAAAGAAAGAATAGAAAACCTTGAAGAGCGTGTAGCCAGTAATCCTGATAACGAGGCGTTGTACCTTAGATTAATTTACAGATATAGCGAGTTGGGTAACAAACAAAAGGCTTTTAATACCGCAAAAGAGCTTTTAAACAAAAAGCCAAATTCCCACATAGTACATTTGGCATTGTACAAATTTTATTTGGATGATAATAACCCAAAAGAGGCTATTAACTC
>CALZKX010000155.1 GCA_945788155.1 uncultured Flavobacteriaceae bacterium | reverse complement strand
TATATAAAATACAGTCGGTTATAGTATATGTAGCCATTGCTTCGGTTATTTCGTTAATAGGCTTGCCAATAGTTAGGTTTTTAAAGTCTAAGCTTAAGTTTAAAAATACATTTGCCGTTGTTACAACAATGGTAATCTTAATAGCATTGCTAGTTGGTCTTGTGCGTATGTTTATTCCATTGGTTGTGGAACAAAGTCATAATTTATCTCTATTAAATATTGAGCAATTACAAGGAAATATCGAAGACTTATACTTTCAACTAACAGATTACTTCGGCATTAATAGTTATGATGTTGAACGCTCTTTAAAAGAATCTAATTTGCTTACAAAGTTGGATTATTCAATTATACCAAACTTTATAAATTCGGTTGTGAGTGGTTTTGGTAGTTTTAGTATTGGTTTATTTTCGGTGATATTTATTGCATTCTTCTTACTAAAGGATAGTAAATTAATGGAACAAGGTATTATGGTTTTTGTGCCTGATAGTAAAGAAATACGTTCAAAAAAATCTTTCGAAAAAATAAAAACACTATTATCACGCTATTTTGTTGGCTTAATATTTCAAATATTAATTTTGTTTGTAATTTATACAATTGTGCTACTTATTTTTGGTGTAAAAAATGCCGTCGTAATTGCTTTTTTATGTGCATTGCTCAATCTTATTCCTTATGTTGGACCGTTGGTTGGTGGTGTTTTAATGCTCACATTAACTATGTCTAGTTTTTTAGGTGAAAGTTTTAGCAACGTTATATTGCCAAAAACAACTTATGTAATGATTGGATTTATTTTTGGACAACTAGTAGATAATTTTTTTAGTCAGCCATTTATCTTCTCAAAAAGCGTAAAATCCCATCCTTTAGAAATTTTTCTGGTCATCATTATTGCTGGTATTTTATTTGGTGTTGTTGGTATGATTGTGGCAATACCAACTTATACAGCTATTAAAGTGATTTTAAAAGAATTTTTATCAGAAAACAAAATCGTGAAGCAACTTACCAAAGACATATAGTATCCATTTGAATAAACATGTTTTAAATACTGTAATTCAAGAATATATTGATAAAAATATTGATTCAGAAACAGCTTCCTTATTATTAACAAAAACCTCTTTTAGCAATATTGAATTAAAAGAGATTATAGAACAGATCAAATCTAAAAAAAAGTGTAAAACAAAGCTAACAACTTGGTATAATACACCCAATATTTATTACCCTAATAAGCTCAATATTGAACAAACATCATCTGAAACTACTGCAAGTTATAAATCTAAAATTATTAGTGGTAAAACTATTATTGACCTTACAGGTGGCTTTGGTGTAGATAGTTACTACTTCTCTAAAGTATTTAAAGAAGTTACGCATTGTGAGATTGACAAAAACCTTTCGAAGATTGTTTCACATAATTACACACAGCTTGGAATTGATAATATTAAAACTGTTAATAATGACGGAATAAACTATTTAAAACAGACTGATAAAACCTACGATTGGATTTATGTAGATCCATCTAGAAGACACGACAGTAAAGGAAAAGTATTCTATCTAAAAGATTGTTTACCAAATATTCCGAAGCATTTAAACATATTGTTTGAACATACAAACAACATTTTAGTAAAGACCTCTCCAATGTTGGATATTTCTATTGGATTGACCGAATTAAAGCACACTAAAGCCATTCATATAATTGCGATAAATAATGACGTGAAAGAATTACTTTTTCTATTATCAAAAGGTTATAATGGCAATATCCAAATAAACACATTTAATATTAAAGGTGAAAAAAACGAAGATTTTAAGTTCATATATTCGACAGAATCAAGCTCAAAAGCCTATTTCTCTTTACCTCTCACCTATCTTTATGAGCCTAATGCAGCGGTATTAAAATCTGGTGCTTTTAAAACTATAGCTAAGGAACTTAATATCCATAAATTACATATACACTCTCATTTGTACACTTCCAATAAATTAATGAATTTTCCTGGTAGAGCTTTTAAAATAATTGAACAGATTTCTTATAACAAAAAAACAGTAAAAAAAGTTTTAGGTAATACAAAAGCAAACATTACTACTAGAAATTTTCCAGAATCCGTTAATCAGCTAAGAAAAAAATTCAACATTAAAGATGGTGGAGAAACCTTTATATTCTTTACAATAAATGTGAATGAAGAAAAAATCGCGATTATTTGCAAAAAGACATAAAAAAAGGGTTGCCAAAAGACAACCCAAAAAAAATCCTTTATTGCTAATGACATTAACCTTAAACTATAGCTTTTTGTAAAGGATTTATTCTATAATTATCACTAAAAATTTTATAGACTGTTAAAATACTTGAAATAATTTAAATTCTACACGTATAAACTCATAAATTAAGTAGAAATTAACAGTTCAATTAAGATAAAAATAATTTAAATATAGTACCAAAAACATATACTTTTAATAATTAGCACATTAGAGTATATTCGAAAAAAACCAGAAATGTGATAAAAGCAGTTATATTCGATATGGATGGCGTTATAGTCAACTCTGAACCATTACATAAAAAAGCCTATAACAAAATGTTCGACACCATTGGTATTGATGTGTCCAACAAATTGTACGAGTCTTTCACAGGAAAATCAACCTACAGCATTTGTAAAACGTTATGCTCTAAATTCGATTTAAAAAACAATCCACAAGAGCTGGTAAATTTAAAGCGTGAGTATTTTAAAAACATTTTTCAAAATGATAAAGATCTAGATCTTATTGACGGTGTTCGAGATATCATAGAAGATTATTATGCAAATAATTTAACCTTGGTACTAGCCTCTTCGGCATCAATGACCACTATTAACAATGTTTTTAACCGTTTTAATTTAGAAAAATATTTTAAAGCAAAACACAGTGGTGCCGATTTAAAGGCATCAAAGCCGCACCCAGAAATTTTTATCAATGCGGCAAAATCTTCTGGCTTTAATAAAAACCAATGTATTATTATAGAAGATTCCACTAACGGAATTAAAGCAGCTAATTCAGCAAATATTTACTGCATAGGTTACAAAAGCAAGCACTCCAAAAATCAAGATTACAGTACTGCCAATAAAGTGGTTGATACTTTTGAGGATATTACATTTAATAAAATTAAAGACTTGATTTAAAATGGTTTATCTGTCTATTTTAAAATTACTTAAATTAATATCGTCCAAACCTTTCTCATCAAAAGGATATTCCATATCATCTTGGATATTGTAAAGAGATATTAAAATAAACTCACTTAAAATAACCACGAAATAGGTAATCCATATAGTGGTCTCAAGACCAATTCTATTTATAATAGTAGGCGTATAAATTAAAGGGAAAATATAAATAAATATAAGGCAATACGCTTTTAAGCTAATAGGCGTACGATGTGCATGGATAGCATGCAAATTCTCAACAGATTCGTGCAAGTCGTTCATAAACCTAATTACTTTATCTTTTAGCCTTTTTGGAATGATTTCAGTGTTTTCGGCAATAAAGAGGTAAACCTTATTAACCGCATCATCCAAGTTGCTTGTGCTATAATCTCTATTCTTGCTTAAATGAGCAATTGTATTTTCGCTAATTTCAATTAAGATGATGGATATTTCCTGTTTTTTTTCATCAGTTAGCGTTTCAGCAGTCATAAAAAAATAATCCACAGTTTTAATTGCCGCTCTAAACTGGCTTAAATGCTCTAAAGCCTTTTCTCTTCTCCTAAAAGAGCTTCTAATGGTGAAAACCAACGGAAACACGATGGCAATACTTATCATGGTAAGATCAATATTGTAATTGATATTATATCGATATGCAAAAAACAAAGTAGCAAATGATATAATTAGTGCAATAAAAGTTCTTTGGTTTATAACTGTAATATATTGATTCATAGATACCTATTAAAATGTTATATTTGCTTAACAACTCACAATATAATGAAAAAACAAATTTCTTACGTTTTCTTGATTATAAGTTTTCTAATTTGTAATATCATTATTGCGCAAGAAACTTCAAATTCAAATAAAGAAAATAAAACTAGCAAGCTTTTTAGAAACAAAGAAGCACTTTCAATAAAACTAAAATATTCGAATAGAAATCTAAAAAAGAAAACAAACGACAGCACCTATATCACAACAAACCTTTCTTACCAAAATGAAGATGAAACTTGGGATTCATTAAAAGTTGAAATTAGAGCTAGGGGCAACTTTAGAAAAGACAATTGCTATTACACTCCAGTAAAACTAAAAATTAAAAAATCTATAGCCAAAGGAACTGTTTTTAAAGGAAATAAAAAACTAAAGCTTGTAATCCCTTGCAAAAATGATAAAGAAAGTAATGACAACGTCATTAAAGAATATCTTGCTTATAAATTCTACGAACACATCTCACCTTATAATTTTAAAACACGATTGGTTAACATTGAATATGAAGAATTAAGAGGAAAAAAAATAAAATCGCATTATTTAAAAGGTTTTTTTATTGAAGATGATAAAGAAGTGGCAGACACACATGATGCAAAAATTTTAGAGAGCAAGGTACATCCATTAGAACAGGAGCCTATAATATGTGTAAAACATGCGTTATTTCAATATATGATAGGCAATACCGATTTTTCTACAACCTATCAACACAATGCTAAGCTAATGTATAAAGACAAGCAAATGTTTCCCATACCTTACGATTTTGATATGTCTGGTCTGGTAAATCCTAGTTATGCCATTTTGTCCACACCACATTTAGAAAGAATGAATATTAGTTCGGTTAAAGAAAGAAAATATAGAGGGTTTAAAAGAGACATAAGTATATTCAATCAAGCTAAAAGCGATTATTTAAGTATAAAACCTCAAATTACAGAATGTCTTTTTAGTTTGGAATCATCTTTTGATAACCCTAAAGAATATGAACGCATTCAGATATATATTCTAGATTTTTATAAAATTTTAGAAAATGATGTTTTATTTAATAAAAATATAGTTGAAAAAGCAAGGATGAACTAAAAAGCAGTTTTTATAGTTAAATTAAAAAAAAGAACATCGTTCCACAAACCAACAAAACCCTGCATTTCTGCAAGGTTTTATGTTGTGATCGCACTAGGATTCGAACCTAGGACCGCCTGCTTAGAAGGCAGGTGCTCTATCCAGCTGAGCTATGCGACCATTATAAAGTCGGGGTGGCAGGATTCGAACCTGCGACCTCCGCGTCCCAAACGCGGCG
>CALZKX010000154.1 GCA_945788155.1 uncultured Flavobacteriaceae bacterium | reverse complement strand
TGTTCTGGCTCATTATCATTATTAATGTGCTTCTTTATCTACAATATTAATTTCTACTGCTCCTGTTTCTGCCAGGAATGATTCTAATTGGTTTACATCTCCATGCACGGATACTTCCATTAAAAAATGGTCGTCTGTTGTTCTAGGATCAGGGTTTTCAGCTTTTTTAAATGGCCACATTCTACTACGTAAATAAAATGTAATTACCATTAAATGTGCTGCAAAAAACACGGTTAGCTCAAACATAATTGGCACGAATGCTGGCATGTTCTGTAAATAGCTAAAGCTTGGTTTACCACCAATATCTTGAGGCCAATCATCGATCATGATATAATTCATCATTACAATAGATACAATCAAGCCTAGACAACCATACATAAATGCTGTAATAGCTATACGTGTTGGCGCTAATCCCATTGCTTTGTCTAATCCATGTACTGGAAAAGGTGTGTATATTTCTTCTATATTATGCTTTGCTTCTTTAACTTTCTTTACAGCTAACATTAACACATCATCATCGGTATAAATAGCGTGAATTACTTTTGAAGATTCCATATGCTACTTTTATTTTATTAATTTTTTAGCTTGTCCAGACCAATCATCACGTTCGGCTCTTCCTGGGAAAGAACCTGTAATGGAATCTAACAAGTCATATTCTCTTTTTGTCATTTTACTAACCTGAACGAACGAGTAAATACCAATACTGTTAAGTACTTCTTCCATTTTTGGCCCAACTCCACTAATTTTCTTTAAGTCATCAGCTGTTTGGGTAGATGGATCAAAAGTTCCAATACTATCTAGTAACGAACTTGTCATTTTTAATTTATCGTCGTTTGATACTTTACCTTTTAGCGTTTCAATTTTAACAGTCTTTCCAGATGTTTTTTTATCTGCTCCAGTACCAACTAAACTATTTCCTGCTTCTCTTATCTTTTTATAATTTTCTCCTGAAGATTTCAAGATGGTTTTAACCTCTGCTTGTGCGATTACTGGGAAGGTTCTTGAATATAATAAGAACAACACGAAGAAGAACCCAATGGTACCAATAAAAATTCCAATATCAACAAAGGTTGGAGAGAACATAGACCAAGAAGATGGCAAATAATCTCTATGCAACGATGTCACGATAATCACAAAACGCTCAAACCACATACCAATGTTTACAACAATTGAGATAAAAAATGAGAACATAATACTCGTTCTAAGCTTCTTAAACCACATAAATTGTGGTGAAAACACATTACAGGTCATCATTGCCCAATATGCCCATGCATAAGGACCAGTGGCTCTGTTTAAGAATGCATACTGTTCGTATTCAACTCCAGAATACCAAGCAATAAATAGCTCGGTAATATATGCAACACCTACAATCGAACCTGTAATCATGATTACAATGTTCATTAACTCGATGTGTTGCACTGTAATATAATCCTCAAGGTTACATACCTTTCTCATAATAATAAGAAGTGTATTTACCATGGCGAATCCAGAGAAAACTGCTCCTGCAACGAAATAAGGAGGGAATATAGTTGTATGCCATCCTGGAATTACAGATGTGGCAAAATCCATAGATACAATTGTATGTACAGAAAGGACTAATGGTGTTGCTAAACCTGCAAGAACTAAAGATACTTCTTCAAACCGTTGCCAATCTTTAGCGCGTCCAGACCAGCCAAAACTTAACAATGAGTATATTTTCTTTTGGAATGGTCTTACTGCTCTATCTCTAATCATTGCAAAATCTGGTAATAATCCTGTCCACCAGAAAACCAAAGACACAGATAAATACGTTGAAATTGCAAACACATCCCAAAGTAATGGCGAGTTAAAATTTAACCAAAGAGATCCATATTGATTTGGGATAGGCACTACCCAATAGGCTAACCAAGGGCGACCCATGTGAATGATTGGGAACAATCCTGCTTGAATAACAGAAAAAATCGTCATGGCCTCCGCAGAACGGTTAATGGCCATTCTCCATTTTTGTCGGAATAATAATAGTACCGCAGAAATTAGTGTTCCTGCGTGACCAATACCAACCCACCAAACGAAGTTGGTAATATCCCAAGCCCACTCAACGGTTTTGTTCAATCCCCAAGTACCAATACCTGTAGATATTGTGTAAATTATACAACCAATTCCCCATAGAAAAGCTGCCAGTGCTATAGAAAATACTATCCACCAATGCTTATTTGCTCTTCCTTCTACAGGTCTTGCCACATCCACGGTTACATCGTGGTATGATTTTTCGCCTGTAACTAAAGGTCTTCTAATAGGTGCTTCGTAATGAGACGCCATAATCCTTTTATAATTGTTTCTTAATTAATTTATTTATGCTTCGCTCGTATTTCTTACTTTAACTTGGTACACCACATTTGGTTTTGTCCCAACACTTTCAAGTAAGTGATACGCTCTTTTGTCATCTTTAAGAGCTGCTACTTCGCTCTTTTTATCATTGATATCTCCAAACTTTATAGCTCCATTACTACACGCTGCAGAACAAGCTGTTTTAAATTCGTTTGGTTTTACTATTCTACCATCGCGTTTAGCATCAAGAATAGTTTTTTGTGTCATTTGAATACACATAGAACATTTCTCCATCACACCACGAGATCTTACTGTAACATCTGGATTAATAACCATACGTCCTAAATCGTCATTCATATGGTAATCGAACTCATCATTCTCACTGTATAAGAACCAGTTGAAACGACGCACTTTGTAAGGGCAGTTGTTTGCACAATATCTTGTACCTACACATCTATTATAGGCCATGTGGCTCTGTCCTTGACGACCGTGGGTTGGTGCGCCCACTGGGCAAACGGTTTCACAAGGTGCATGATTACAATGTTGGCACATTATTGGCTGGAACGCTACTTGAGGGTTGGCTGCTGGGTTTTCCATTTCAGCAAAAGCACTTAATGAGCTACCCAAGCCTTTTATATTGTCTTTCTTTTCGTTATCTCCTTCAAATGATTCTTCTGATGAATAATATCTATCTATACGTAACCAGTGCATATCACGACTACGTCTAATTTCTTCTTTACCAACAACTGGTACATTGTTTTCGGCATGACATGCAATAACACATGCTCCACAACCTGTACAAGCATTTAAATCTATAGATAAGTTAAAGTGATGGCCAATAGAGCGATCAAATTCATCCCATAAATCAACTTTAGAGGAGTTAACAGGTGTTTCTTCATGGTTCAAAGAAACAGTAGGAACAGCGTTATAATAATCTTTATCTTTAGTATTAAATACCTCAAGTGTGGTTTCTCTAATAATATCACCACGTCCCATTAAAGTATTGTGTAATTGTACACAAGCAAACTCATGTTCGCCAGAAATAACTTTTAAAGATACGTCTTGCTGAACAGGATTAAAATCTTTATAAAAATGATAGGCATTCTTTCCTGTTTGCATTTCAGCTTTCAAACCATTTTCACGACCATATCCAAAGGCTAAGCCCATTGATCCTACTGCTTGACCTGGTTGAATAATTACAGGAATAGTTAAAGGAACATTGTTTACTGTTAATTCTACTAAACTAGAATTCAATCCACCAGTGGCTTCATGCCAATTTTTAACACCTAATTCTTTGGCATCTTTGGCAGACATAGTTAAATAATTATCCCAAGTCGTTCTAGTTAATGGATCTGGAAATTCTTGTAACCATGGGTTGTTGGCTTGTTGGCCATCTCCCATTCCTGTTTTTGAATATAAGGTTAATTCAAATCCAGATGAAGATGCCGCTGCCAATACTCTTGCAGCTGCACTAGCATCAGTCAATACTTGGTCTTGAGTTTCAGTGTTTTCTACATCTTCAACTAACGTAGGTGTTCCAACAAACACACCATCATGCAATGTTTGATTCCAAGAACCACCATTTAATATGTTTGTGTTCCAATTATCTTTAATATAATCATGGTAGGACATATCGTTACCATTCCACATTAATAAAGCTTCTTGAAATTGTTTTGTATCGAATAAAGGACGAATAGCTGGCTGCATTAAAGCATAGC
>CALZKX010000153.1 GCA_945788155.1 uncultured Flavobacteriaceae bacterium | reverse complement strand
CAGAAATTACTTGCTTGTCTTCTTCAAAAGCGGTAAGATCAGGCGAAATAGTCTCCCAAACAAGACCCTCTGTTACCGTTTTATGTAAATATTGAGACCCATGATACACTACGTTTGGATTATGTGGTGATACATGAATTGGTGCCACACGCTGAAATCTATATTTTAAATCTTTAGGGTTATGCCCATAAATATTAGATGCTCCTACATAATAACCTCTCTCAACACCTGTTAATTTGTTAAATACTCCAAAGCGCCCTTTACAGTTTGCATAAACCGTATTATTATTTCCAGGTTTTGGTACTGCTGGTCCAGTTTCGCAGCCTCCAGTATTTATTATCCAACCTGTACCAGCATTTTGAATGGCACTTGGTGGGAAACTTGGTACTGCAATAGTCGAGGAGTTATCTTGCTGTCCTGCATACAGCCAATAAGGGTATTGATCGTCAACTTCAACTTGATAAAGTTCGGCAGTTGGCTGGTTAAATTGTGTTGACCATGTTTTGCCTCCATTGTGAGAAACGTTTGCGCCTCCATCATTTGCTTGGATGAGTAAATCTGGATTGTTTGGGTTTAGCCAAATGTCATGATTATCACCATGAGGAACGCTCATTCGTTTCCATTTTTTCCCTCCATCTATCGATTTTAATAATGGATTGGCATTGGAATATATAATATCTGGATTTGTTGGATCTAATTCTATATTGGTATAATAAAAGGGCCTATTTACAAGGCCTTTATTATTAGAAACTTGTTTAAAAGATTTACCTTGGTTTACCGATTTGTACAAGCCTCCCTCCTTTCCTGGAGCTTCAATAACTGCATATAGAATGCTTGAATTTACAGGAGATACTGCTAAATCTATCTTCCCAATGATTCCTTTAGGCAATCCTTTTTTAAGTTTCATCCAATTTTTTCCTCCATCAATAGATTTATAAATTCCTCCTTCATTAGTATTTCCTCCTGAAATAATGGTCCAGGGTTTACGCTCAGCTTTCCAAGCAGCTGCATAAACTATATTTGGATTTCCTGGAAGTAATTCTAAATCTGAAAAACCTACTGTATCTGAAATAAAAAGCATTTTCTCCCAGCTTAAGCCACCATTAGTGGTTTTATAAATACCACGTTCTTCATTAGCTTTAAAAGCATTTCCAATAGAAGCAACCCAAACTATATTATTGTTTGTTGGGTCTATTTCTACAGCGCCAATTTGTCCCGTTTCTCTCAAACCAATATGTTCCCATGTTTTTCCAGCATCAATGGATTTGTACATTCCTTTTCCACTAATTACATTGCTTCTTAAACCATCAGACCCTGTTCCAACGTAAACAATATTTGGGTCATTTATAGCAACTTCAATAGCACCAATAGATGGTGTTGCGAAAAAACCATCCGAAACATTGTTCCAAGATGTTCCATAGTCGTCAGATTTCCAAACTCCACCACCAGAAGCTCCTAAATAGAATGTTCCAGGCAACATTGGTGTTCCAGTTACAGTAGTAACACGTCCACCTCTTTCTGGCCCAACGGTTCTATATTTTAATGCTTTAAAATCTTGAGCGATTAATGTAGTGGTAATAAAAATAAATAATAGTGCTGGAAAAGAATTGAAACGAGTTTGCATAGAAAGAAAAAATTGGTTGGTTAGAATCCAAAGTTAAGTAAAAATTGCGCTATATTTAATGTTAAAACTTAACAAATATTTATCGTCATTATAAATGGAATCTAGAATAGAAATTGACTTATTAGGAGAATTAAAAATTAATAAAGACAGCTACTATGGAATACATACACAAAGAGCAATAACAAACTTTAACATTTCAAATTCAAAAATTGGAGACTATCCTTTGTTTATAAAAGGTTTAGTAATTACCAAAAAGGCGTGCGCTTTAGCAAACAAAAATATTGGTGCAGTACCTAAAAACAAAGCAGATATGATTATTGAAGCTTGCGATGAGATAATTAAAAATCTACCCAAATTTTTAGATTGCTTTCCAACAGATGTGTTTCAAGGAGGCGCAGGAACGTCTGTAAATATGAATGTTAATGAAGTTATAACAAATGTGGCATTAGAGCTAAATAATTTTAAAAAGGGTGACTATAATAAATTACACCCGAATGATCATGTAAATAAATCTCAGTCAACTAATGATGCATACCCAACTGGTTTTAGAGTAGCAACTTATTTTTATATTAATAGTTTACTTAAACACATTAAACACCTTATTAATCAGTTAGATAATAAATCTAAAGAGTTTATATGTGTTCTAAAAATGGGACGCACTCAATTACAAGATGCTGTGCCAATGTCACTTGGCGATGAGTTTAAAGCTTGGAGTATCAATTTAAAAGAAGAAATTAAAAATCTTGAAATGTGTCGAGATTTGGTATTGGAAGTCAACTTAGGAGCGACTGCCATTGGAACAGGTTTAAATGCACCTAAAGGTTATTCTAATAAATCTATAGGTTATTTAAAAAAACTTACTAACGCAAATTTTGTAAAAGCCGAAAATTTAATTGAAGCAACGTCAGATTGTGGTGCTTATGTTATGATTTCTGGTGCTTTAAAACGAACTGCTATTAAATTGTCTAAAATTTGTAATGATTTGCGATTGCTTTCTTCTGGTCCAAGATGCGGACTAAATGAAATAAACCTACCAGAAATGCAAGCAGGTTCGTCTATTATGCCAGCAAAGGTAAACCCAGTAATTCCAGAGGTTGTAAATCAAGTTTGTTTTAAAGTTATAGGAAACGATGTTACAATTTCGTTTGCTGCAGAAGCTGGACAACTTCAACTGAATGTTATGGAGCCAGTAATTGCTCAATCATTATTTGAATCTATTAATCTTTTATCAAACGCATGCACTACTCTCGCAGATAAATGTGTTTCAGGCATAACAGCAAATGCCGAACACACCAAGAAAACGGTATTAAATTCCATTGGACTCATCACTTTCTTGAACCCATATATTGGACATCATGTGGGAGATGTTATAGGTAAAGAAGCTATAGCTACAGGAAAAACAGTAAAAGAATTAGTATTAGAAAAAGAATTATTATCTGAAGAAGAACTCGATAAAATTTTAAGCTTAGAAAATTTAATGCATCCACAGTATAGGGCGAAACTGTATAAAAAATAGATATAATTTAACATATCATTAACCAAATGTGACTTTAAAACAAATAAACTTTCTTGTAATTAATTACCTTTACCAAAATTTATTAAAACAACACAAAACAAACAATATGTACACAAAACGATTCAAAACTGACTTGGTATTAGCTACACTTATTGCTTTCATTACAGTATTAAATTATGGACATGCACAGGATAAACTTAAAAGAATGCCTGGATTTGAGCAATACCAAAAAGTGGCTCCACATATTAGAAATTCGGTTAAGCCTGGGAGCATCTCTGTTACTTGGAGCAAAGATGGAAATTCGTTTACTTATAATAAAGATGGCAAGCTATATGAATATGATGTAAAAAAGAAAAAAACCACAGTTCTTGGTGATGCCAAACCCAAAACTAGAAGAAGCTTTGGCAATAGACCAGCTAGAGGAAGACAATACGCATCTGCTGAATCTCCAAATAAAAAACTTAAGGCATTTACTAAAGATAGAAACATGTACATTAGTAATGCAGATGGCAGCAATATAGTTCCTGTTACAACTCAAGGGAATGACGAAAACCAAATTAAATTTGGAATCGCCACTTGGGTTTATGGAGAAGAATTAGGGCAAAATACAGCTATGTGGTGGTCACCAGACAGCAAAAAAATCGCTTTTTATAGGTTTGAAGAAAAAAATGCAAAAAAATACTATGTATTATATAACCAAACTAAAATACAAGATTCGGTAGAAATTGAAGCGTATCCAAAAGTAGGTGCTAAAAATTTACCTGTAAACTTATTGGTTTATGATTTAGAAACAAAGAAAACCACAACGCTCGATTTAAGAGATGGTAAACCATACACCGATGGACCCATTGGAACTTATATCTACAATATTGATTGGTCTCCAGATGGTAAAGAATTATTGTTTCATAGTACCAATAGAAAGCAGGATATTATGGAATACAAAGCTGCTAACCCTAATACAGGCAAAGCAAGAGTTGTGGTTCGCGAAGAATGGCCTGCAAGCTTTACTAAAAATTCTCCTGAAATACATTTTTTAAAAGATGGTAAACGTTTTATTTGGGCATCAGAACGAAATGGTTTTAATAACTATTATTTATACAATATCAATGGCACTTTAATCAACCCAATTACAACTCATGATTTTGAAGTATCAAGAATTATAGATGTAAATGAAGACAAAGATTATATGTACTATTATGCCAGAAGTGGCGACAATCACATGAAAATGCAATTGCATCGTGTAAAATTTAATGGAAGCAATAATAAAAGATTAACAGACCCAGCCTTTAACCATAGTGTCACTTTATCACCTAACGGGAAATATTTTGTTGACGTTGCTCAAACTCATAACAAGGCTCCATTTACAAATTTGGTAAATTCAAAAGGAAAGATAGTTGCTGAACTTGCTAAAAGCGACATGACTAAATTCAACGAACTTGGTTTAAAGAAAGTTGAAGTGTTTACATTTACATCGGCTGATGGTGAAACCGAGTTGCATGGCATGCTTCATTTTCCTTCAAATTTTGATCCTAACAAGAAATACCCATCCATTTTAGCTATTTATGGTGGTCCTTCCACTAATGGTTTTAAAGAAAACTTTACGCTACCAAATGCTATGACTGAATATGGTTTTTTGGTGGTTAACCTTGACGGTAGAAATGTTGGTGGTAGAGGTAAAAAAATGTTAGATAAACTATATGGTAACTTGGGAATTGTAGAAATGGACGACTTTGCCGAAGGTATTAAATCTCTTCACAACAGGCCCTATTTTAATAAAGATAAAGTAGGTGTTGTTGGAACTTCCTATGGTGGAACAACTGCTGCAACAAGTTTATTGCGCTTTCCAGATGTATATCATGCAGCTGTTGCAAATTCTGCAGTAACCGATTGGAGAAACTATGACAATGTATATACTGAAAGATATATGAACTTATTGGAAAACAACCTACAAGGCTACGAAGCTAGTAGCATTATGAACTATGTCAATAACCTAAAGGGTGAATTAATGATTTTTTATGGCACAAGCGATAATAATGTGCATCCAGCAAACTCTTTACAATTAATTCAAGCCTTACAAAAAGCTGGTAAAAGTTTTGAAGTTCAGATTGGCCCTGATAAAGGTCATACTAGAATGAATACTGAGCGTATGATGGAGTTTTTTATTGAGCACTTGAGTAATTAGAGATTCTTGGAAAAGTGACGCCAAACAAACTGATGCTGATAGGCACAAACACTTATGCTGGTTTAAGTATCAAACTTAAATTAATATAAAAAAGTCGAGGTGGTTTCCTCGACTTTTTAAGTGTTTTCTAGTTGAGGTTAAAGCTAATTTTTTTCGATTTCATTAATCATTTTTTTAGCATTCTTTCCAGTAGCTCCATTAGGATCCATTTTTAGAGCTTTATTGTAAAGTTCCAAGGCCTTTGCTTTATCACCAGCTTTCAAATAACCTTCTGCTAAACTGTCCCAAGCATTTGGTGAATCTGGGAATAAATCAGTAACCATTTGAAAAATAAAAATAGCTTCTTTTATTTGCCCACTTCCTAAAACATTATAACCAGCTTTATTGAACTGGTCTTCAAAATCAAAAAATTTATACTTTGAGTCTTTAACCATTCTTGCTGCCTCGCCTTTTAATTTTTCAACTTGACCTGTTGTAAATAATTGCGTCATATACTGCATTGGATTCAGTACATAGTCATCACCTAAAAAATCTATAGCTGCCTGCAAAACAGGGTCTTTGTTAGTTTTATATTCCTCAAAACTCATATCAACTGCTATGTGTGGTGCTAACCAATCAGCATTTTCCCATTGTGGTTTGTCTTGCCACCAAGCAAACGACAAATACACAGGGATTTTACTGTTTGGCAATGTAACTGTACGGTTGTCTCCATAAAAATTAACATTTTCAGCTGTTGGCTCACCAACAAATATGGCGTTGGTATAGTTACTCATTTCGTTCACCAAATTCTGACAAGCCGAAAAGGTTCGTCTCCCAGTAATTACAAACAACTTACCTACTTTATTTATTTTTTCGGTTTCAACAATTCCTGTGATTATTGGTT
>CALZKX010000152.1 GCA_945788155.1 uncultured Flavobacteriaceae bacterium | reverse complement strand
CTTCGGCTAGTGGCCTATAAAGCAACACAACAACAAGAGGTGTTCTTTGCCAAACGCATTTATGAAAGGATTGTACAGTTAAAACCCAATGAGGCACAATCCTATAGGGACTTGGCGTTCATCTACCAAGAAACAGGGGATTACCAAAAGGCTATGGACATTTACAATGACATTGAAAACAATAGGTATCCAAAGGTTGATTTTTCAGGACTTAAAAAAGCCATTATCAATGAAATGAAACATTTAATTTTGTTACATAAAAAAGAACTAACTTTAAGTAAAATACCCAGTAAATACTTAAACATTAAAGGCATTAACAATGATGTTCGTATTGTGTTTGAGTGGAACGATAGAATGGCAGGGTTTGACTTACAGTTTGTAAACCCACAGAAAAAGTTTTTCACTTGGTCGCACACCAATGCCGAAAATGCAGCACGTTTGCAAAGCGAAAGCACACAAGGCTTTAATACCGAAGAGTTTTTGTTGATCGATGCAGAAAAGGGCGAATGGTTGATTAATGTAGAGCCTAAGCTAGAAGGCAAGAAAACGCCTGTGGCATTAAAATACACCGTTTATAAAAACTATGGAAAAGCCAATGAGACCAAAACATCAAAGGTGTTGATATTAAACAACATTAAAGGCAAACAAATGTTGGGAAAAGTAATGATTTGATTTTTAAACTGAACAAAAAAACAGGTTAATGTACACTTGGCTCTAAAAAGCATCCTCTTATAAAGGGACAGACACAAACTGTGAGTGTCTTAAAATGTTAACATCCTCAATGATGTTGGGATAATCAGTAACAATAAATTATCCTAATTTAAAGCTCAATTTAATTACGTTTTTTATTAATTAAAAATAATCCGATAACTTACCCCAAAAGCCTTTCCCTCCAATTTTAAATTCTTCTTCTAACTCTTCAAGGGTTTTATTGGCATCGTTTATTTTGTTAAACATTTTTGCTCTAATAAGATAAATTGACGGTATGATAATAGCCATAACTGGAAGTAGATATAATATTAAATTATCACCACTAAAGTCTAAATCATCATTTAGAATCGTAATAATCTCATAAACATACATTGCAATTGGAACTAAAATTACATGATACCACCACTGGCGACAGGTAAACACCCATACTAAAAGTAGCATTAATGGAATTAATTGGTTTATTAATGTCCAAACGAAAGTTTGAATATCATAATAATATGTAGTAGTGTATGAAAATAAAAAAGTGTCCCAAGTTTTAATTTCACCTGGAACACCTTCCCATAAAGTAATCAAATAAGGAGTAGTGGCAATAAATGTTGCAATAATACTCCCTACCAATAATTCTTTCTTGTTACCTTTGACCAGGTATTCTGACTTTCTTCTTTTCAATTTTCGTTGTGAATTGTTCATTTAAATCTAATAAATTAGTTGCTTGCGCAGTAAACAATACACCTCCAAAAATAGCGATAGCTATTAAATACTTTTTAGTTTTCATAATTTCAAGGGATTAAATTAATTAATACTACAAAGATAAAATACATGCTATCTTAAAAGTGTTAATAAAATGTTAAAACCCTTTATTCATGGGACTTACGAGCTACGGAAAAACCGTAATATCGTGATTTTTGTTTGGGGTGTAAGCGCTATTTTTTAATAATATTTTTTATTTTTTTTATTAATTTTTTTCAAAAACATCTAATTCTAGTGTTCGAGAACCATCTTTATTTATTTTTATGTAAGAAATATCTGCCTCTAATGGCAATATTCCTTTTATTTTTTCTGGCCATTCTATAAAATTCCAATGTCCTGAATAAAAATAGTCTTCAATACCAATATCTAAGACTTCGGTTACATCTTCTATTCTATAAAAATCAAAATGATATACTTTATCATTTGTGACTTCATATTCGTTTACTATTGAAAATGTAGGGCTAGAAGTTCCCTCTAAACCTCCAAGAGCTTTTACAAGCGCACTAATAAGCGTTGTTTTACCTGCTCCCATTTCACCATAAAATAATATGGTTTTATGTTTAGCGTTTGCGAGTAATTCTTTAGCTACAGTATCAATAGATTGTATGTCAAATACCTTTTTCAATTGCAAAATTTTATGCAATTATAATGCTAATATAATAAAAAAGCAACACAAAATGGTATTTCATCGATGTTTTTTGCGTTTAGTCTAAATAAACAATTAATATAAACACATCTAGTGACCCAATTTACTTCTCATTTGGAGAGGTAAGAACTTTCATTTTAAGCTGTTATTTATGAGGCCTTTAACGAGGATTTAGTACTGCAAAAGGAATGATTACCTCTTCTAAGGACACGCCTCCATGTTGATAGGTGTTACGATAATAACTTACATAATGATTGTAATTATTTGGATAAGCGAAAAATAAATCTCCTTTTGCAAAAATAAAAGAACTACTCATGGAAAGGCTTGGTAAATGTATGTCTTTTGGGTTTGTAGCTGCATACACGTCTTTATTTTCATAGGTGAGACTTCGACCAGTTTTGTACCTCAAGTTTAAGCTTGTATCCCTGTCGCCAATAACTTTCGAAGGACTTTTTACATTAATAGTACCATGATCTGTAGTAATTATTAATTTAAAACCCATTTGTTGTGCTTGCTGGATAATTTCCAACAGCGGAGAATTTTTAAACCAGCTTACGGTTAACGACCTATAAGCTTTATCGTTAGATGCTAGTTCTTTTACAACTTCCATTTCGGTTTTAGAGTGCGATAGCATATCTACAAAGTTGTAAACAACAACGGTTAAGTCGTTTTCTTTTTTAGACTTAAAATTCTCAACCAATTTTTTTCCAGATTTCAAATTTGTGATTTTTGAGTATTCACATTTTAAGTGACTTAATCCCAAACGTTTTAATTGGGCTTGTAGAAATTCGTTTTCAAACAGGTTCTTTCCACCTTCATCTGTATCATTTTTCCAGTAGTTAGGATGCAATCGTTCCATGTCACTTGGCATCAACCCAGAAAATATAGCATTTCTCGCATATTGCGTAGCTGTTGGTAATATGCTGTAATATGGTGATTCGTATTCCTTTTTATAATAGGTTTGAATTATTGGTTCAAAAGCTTTCCACTGGTCGTATCTTAAATTGTCTATTACAATAAATAGGGTAGGTTGCTCTTTGCTTAATTCTGGTACTACTCTTTCTCTAAAAAGATTATGTGACATGGTTGGTGCATTAGAAGAGCCGAACCATGTCGCATAATTTTTATCGATAAATTTCCCAAACTGTGAGTTGGCTTCATTTTTTTGCGATTCTAAAATTTCAAACATGGCAGGATCATCAATATTTTCCAGCTCCATTTCCCAGTAAATTAGTTTTTGATATAGAGAAGACCATTCATCAAAAGTATTGACCATAGATAAATCCATAGCAATTTTTCTAAACTCTTGTTGATAGTTTGAAGTCGTCTTTTCAGACACTAATCGTGTGTGATCCAAATTCTTTTTCAAGCTCAGCAATATTTGGTTTGGATTGACAGGTTTTATTAAGTAATCGGCAATTTTACTACCAATGGCTTCTTCCATAATGTATTCCTCTTCGCTCTTGGTAATCATTACTACAGGAATGTTAGCACGCTTTTCTTTAATTTCAGCCAAGGTTTCCAAGCCTGTTAATCCAGGCATGTTTTCGTCTAAAAAAACGATGTCAAAATTTTTGTCATCTATAATCTCAATGGCTTCTGTACCGCTCTGGCAAGTAGTGACATTATAGTTTTTCTTTTCAAGGAATAATATGTGTGGCTTAAGTAAATCTATTTCATCATCTACCCAAAGGATGTTTATGTTGCTCATATAATTATATT
>CALZKX010000151.1 GCA_945788155.1 uncultured Flavobacteriaceae bacterium | reverse complement strand
TAATTGGAGTGCCTTCTCCTACTTCAATATAGCTATAATTGCCTTCCTTTTTTAAAGTGTGAGTCATGTTATAGTTGTGGTTTCTCTTAATGGCAAATCTACATAAATTTATTTTAAGATAAAGAAAAGCGAATAAACAAAATCTATCTCCAAAAGGGCTTTCTGTTTGTTTAAAAACAAGCGATGTTAATTAAACTTTCCCAGATTATAATTGTTTGATTTTCAGAAAGTGTAAGATATAATAATTTAATAATTTCAACACCTTTTTTGTCGTTTATCGAAAATTTATCAACAAAGTGTCATAAAGTGGTAAATAGTGGAGAAATTTTTATTAGATTTGATACTTATATATAAAAACAAAGAAAAAGGCTTGAATTCACTCATTGGAACATACGAATGTAAAATCGACTCAAAAGGGAGATTGATGCTGCCATCGGCTTTTAAGAAACAGCTGTCTTCGGTGATGCAGAACGGGTTTGTTTTAAAACGTGCTGTGTTTCAATCTTGTATAGAACTCTATCCAATGGACAAATGGGAAGTGTTGATGCAAAAGGTTAATAAGCTAAATCGCTTCAAGAAAAAGAACAACGATTTTATTCGTCGCTTTACTGCAGGTGTGAAATTTGTTGAATTGGATGCTTCGGGAAGGTTGTTGGTGGCAAAAGATTTAATTGCATTTGCAGGAATGTCAAAAGATCTTGTGGTGACTTCGGTGGGAGATATACTTGAAATTTGGGATAAAAACAATTACGAAAAGGCTATTGATGATGCTGTTGTGGATTTTGCAGATTTAGCCGAAGATGTTATGGGACAAGATGAAGATGGAATATCATAATCCGGTTTTACTTAAAGAAACTGTTGCCGGTTTAAACATTAAGGAAGATGGTGTTTACGTAGATGTCACTTTTGGTGGCGGAGGTCACAGTCGTGAAATTTTAAAACACTTAGGAAAAAAAGGACAATTAATAGCATTCGATCAAGATCAAGACGCTCTTTTAAATACAATAATTGATAGCAGATTTACGCTTATAAATGAAAACTTCAGGTACCTCAAGAGGTTCCTGAGGTTTCATGGCGTAAAGAAAGTAGATGGGATTTTAGCAGATTTTGGAGTGTCATCACATCAATTTGATGAAGCCGATAGAGGATTTTCTATTCGGTTTGATGCAAAATTGGATATGCGAATGAATCAGCAAGATAAATTATCGGCCTTTCATGTAATTAATGAATATGATGAAGTCGCTTTGCGGAAAATGTTTTGGGAATATGGCGAGTTAAGACAAGCTCCAGCTTTGGCTAGAACGATTGTTGCTGAAAGAAAAAACCATCAAATTGAAACGACAGAACAATTCAAAAACGTGCTGAAAAAATATTTGCCGCCAAGAAAAGAAAATAAAATTCTTGCCCAGATCTATCAAGCTATTAGAATAGAAGTGAATCAAGAAATTGAAGCATTAAAGGAGTTTTTAGCACAAGTTCCAGAATTATTAAACCCAAAAGGGCGTTTAAGTTTTATCTCCTATCATTCACTTGAAGATAGATTGGTAAAGAGATTTATTAGAAATGGCATGTTCGAGGGAGAGCCAGAGAAAGATGTATTTGGAAATTTTGAGGTGCCACTAAAAAGAATTGGAAAGCTCATTATTCCAACTCATGAAGAATTAAAAGTAAATAATAGAGCAAGAAGCGCAAAACTTAGAATAGCTGAAAAAATTTAATAGCAAATAATAATGTTTAATTAATTCTTCCCTTAGGAAGATGTCTCGTAGAGACAGATGTGAATGGCAAAAAAGAAATTACATAACATTTTAAAGGGCACTTTTTTGGTAAGTGATGATTCGTTCAAGAACTGGAGAATGATCATCTTTTTGTCGTTTCTGGCCATTGTAATGATAGCGAGTTCGCATAGTGCTGATAGAAAAGTACATGAAATTGCACGACTTGGGGAAGAGGTAAAGGAATACCGTTCAGCCTTTATAGATGGACGCTCCATATTAATGGAGTTAAAAATGGAATCGACCATTAGGGAAAAATTAGCAAGCAAAGAGGTGTTGCCTTCCACAGAGCCACCAAAAAAAATAAAAGTTAAATCACAAGAATAAAAGTTCAGCTTTGGCAGCAACCGAAAAGAACATATTGAAACGATTATATTTTGTAGCAGGATGTATGTTCATCTTCGCTCTCTTGGTGGTGTTCAAACTTATTAATATTCAGTTTGTGCAAGGAGAACAATACAGAGGTTTGGCAGAAAAAAGAACTTTAAAGACAGTAGATATTCCAGCCAATAGAGGTAATGTGTATTCAGCTGATGGAAGCTTGTTAGCAACTTCGGTTCCTAAATACGATATTAGGATTGATGCCTTAACACCTTCGGCTAAAAACTTCAAAAAACACCTAAAACCTTTAGCTGATTCGTTGGCAAAATTCCATGATAAAACGTCTGGATATTATCAAAAAGCAATTGGAAAAGCTAGAGAGGATAAAAACAGATATTTCTTGCTAGCACGTAATCTTGGATATTCTGAATATTTGAGATTTAGAAATTTTCCATTGCTCAATTTAGGAGCTTTTAAAGGAGGATTGATTGTTGAGCAGAAAACAAAACGAGAGCACCCAATGGGTGGAATTGCTGAGCGTACCATTGGTTACGAAAGATGGGACGAAGCAGGTAATGTAACACGACCAGGAATTGATGGTGCTTTTGGAGAACAGTATTTGCGAGGAACAAATGGTAGACGATTAAAACAGCAAATAGGAAAAGGCCAATGGAAACCTGTAAGTGATGCTAACGAGGTAGAACCGCAAGATGGGTATGACGTCTATACAACCATAGATGTAAATATTCAAGACATTGCGCATCATGCGTTATTAGAGCAGCTGGAAAAATATCAGGCAGATCATGGCTCGGTTGTGGTAATGGAAACCAAAACAGGTGAAATTAAAGCCATATCTAACCTTGGGAGAAATAGAGAAGGAAACTATTACGAGCGTTTAAATTATGCAGTTGGAGAATCACACGAACCAGGATCAACATTCAAACTAATGGCTCTGGCAGTAGCTTTAGATGATAAAGTTATTGATACTTCTACAATAGTAGATACCGAAAATGGCATCCTGACATTTTATGGTAAAAAAGTTAAAGACTCTAAAAATGGTGGCTATGGTAAAATTAGTGTTGCTAAAGCGTTTGAAGTGTCTTCAAACACTGGAATTGTAAAAGCAATTCATAATAGTTATAAAGACAATCCTAAAAAATTTGTCGATGGTTTATACGATATGAATCTTAAAAACACATTGGATTTACCAATAATTGGCGAAGGAAAACCTATTATTCCTGACCCTAGAATTAAAAATAACCGTTGGAGTGGTATTGCGCTTGAATGGATGGCTTATGGTTATGGCGTGTCTTTTACACCTTTGCAAACACTGGCATTTTATAACGCGATTGCTAATGATGGCGAAATGGTACGACCTAGATTTCTTAAGGAAGTAAAAGAGTATGGAAACACTATTGAAACTTTTAACAAAGAAGTCATCAATAAACAAATCTGTTCTAAAGAAACAGTAGTTAAGCTGCAAAAATTGCTAACTAATGTGGTTAAAAAAAAGCATGGTACTGGCAATGGTTTGTATGCTGAAAATTTTTCAATGGCAGGCAAGACAGGTACGTGCCAAAAGGATTATGCAGATAAAGATAAACTCAATTATATATCTTCATTTGTTGGCTATTTTCCAGTTGAAAACCCTGAGTATTCGTGTATCGTTGTGATACATGAGCCAGATAAAGACCTTGGTTACTATGGAGCAGATGTATCTGGTCCTGTATTCAAAAAAATTGCTCAAAAAATATATACCGATACACCAATTATTGATGCTGTTGAAAATTTAGAAGAGAAACATGTTTCGGTAGAAAGAAGTTTTGAAACCTATTATAATGTAGCGCAAACCTATAAAACAATCATGCCAGATTTAAAAGGAATGCCAGCAATGGACGCAATTGTGCTACTTGAGAATATGGGAATGAAAGTGCGGTTACAAGGCAATGGAAAAGTTGTAAAACAGTCAGTGTCTTCAGGAGTGAAACTAAAACCAAAACAAACTATAGTCTTAGAATTATCGTGATAGAATTAAAAAACATATTATATAAAGTAACCCTCGACGCTGTTGTGGGAGATACAAGTGTGTCTATTAACAACATTCAATTCGACTCTAGAAAAATTGTAAGTGGCGATGTGTTTGTAGCTATAAAAGGAACTAAGGTAGATGGACACGATTTTATTGAGCAGGTTATAGAAAAAGGGGCAAATACCATTATTTGCGAAAACATTCCTAAAATAACTATTGAAGGTGTTACCTATGTTAAAGTAGATAACACATATAAAGCCTTAGCGATAATGGCGTCTAATTATTATGGAGTGCCTTCCGAAAATTTAAGGTTGGTAGGTGTCACTGGAACCAATGGCAAAACAACAATCGCTTCATTATTATATCAGCTTTTTAAAAAAGCAGGTTACAAGGTTGGGTTATTATCGACAGTTAAAATATTTGTTGACGAAAAAGAATACAAAGCAACACATACAACTCCAGATTCATTAACTATAAATAAGTATTTAAGTGAGATGAATAATGAAGGTGTTGAGTTTTGTTTTATGGAAGTGAGTTCTCATGGCATACATCAATCACGTACCGAAGGCCTTTGTTTTGAAGGCGCAATTTTCACAAACCTTACTCACGATCATTTAGATTATCATGAAACGTTTGCCGAATATCGCGATGTAAAAAAATCATTTTTCGATAACCTTCCTAAATCAGCATTTTCACTTGTAAATATCGATGATAAAAATGGTTCTGTAATGTTACAGAATACAGTATCTAAAAAATATACGTATGCTTTAAAAAGCTATGCCAATTATAGAGCACAAATATTAGAAAATCAATTAAACGGTCTGTTCTTAAAAATTAATGATAATGAAGTTTGGACAAAATTAATAGGAAATTTCAATGCATACAACTTATTAGCTATTTACGGAACTGCCGATTTATTGGGATTAGAAAGTGTGGAAGTATTGCGATTAATGAGCGAATTGGATAGTGTTAGCGGAAGGTTTCAGTATTTAATTTCCGAAGAAAAAATAACAGCCATTGTAGATTATGCGCATACACCAGATGCGTTAAAAAATGTATTGGAAACCGTAAACAGCATTCGCACAAAAAATGAAAAGCTTATTACTGTAGTAGGTTGTGGTGGTGATAGAGATAAAACCAAACGACCAAAAATGGCGCATATTGCCTCCGCTTTAAGTGATAAGGTCATTTTTACAAGCGATAACCCAAGAACCGAAAACCCTGAGCAGATTATTAAGGATATGGAAGTTGGTGTGCAACCACAAAACTTTAAAAAAACAATGTCTATAGTAGATAGAAACCAAGCAATTAAAACAGCTTGCCAGCTTGCCAATGCTAACGATATTATTCTAATAGCAGGGAAAGGGCATGAAACCTATCAAGAGATTAATGGTGTAAAAAACAATTTTGATGATTATAAAATAGTTGAAGAATTTTTAAAACAATTACAAAAATAGATGTCATTCTAAGCGTAGTCGAAGAATTTCAATAAAACAATTAAATGTTATACTACCTATTTGAATATTTAGAAAAAGAATT
>CALZKX010000150.1 GCA_945788155.1 uncultured Flavobacteriaceae bacterium | reverse complement strand
CATATACAATTTCTGCTTCGGGATCTGCCCAAGCATAAGTTCCTGTAAATCCTGAATGCCCAAAACTTGTCATAGACACACAACCACATGTTGGGCCTTCTTCGTCCAGTTGTGGTTTATCAAAACCAACGCCTCGCCTATTATCACTTTCGCAATAGTAACACTCATTAAACTTATCTAAGGTTTCTGTTTTAAAATACCTATGACCTCCATAATAGCCTTTTTGCAAATACATTTGCATAATCTTTGCAATATCATTGGCATTACTAAAAACTCCTGCATGACCACCTACACCATTTTGCATTGCTGCTCCCATATCATGTACATAACCATGAACTTCCTGATATCTAAAATAGTCATCCATTTCGCTAGGTACGATCTGTGTTTTGCTAAATCTTTCCCTTGGCTTATAGGTTGTATAATTAGCACCTAAAGGCTTATAAAAATGCTGTTGCACCAATTTATCCAGAGGTTGGTCGTAATGTTTCTCAATAAATTTCTTTAAAATGTAATAAGGTAAATCGCTGTAACGATATCTTAATCGTTCCAACATATCACTATCTTTTATAATTCCTTGAATAGAGTCTTGATAATCAGACCTTAAAAATAATTTATTAGCAACTTCTATATCATATTTTTTACTCAATTTTCTTCTATAATATTTTGCATCTGGTTTTTTGGTAACCGAATCTAAGGTGTTTACATAAAAAGGAATCCAAGGCTTTAATTGTGCATAATGCGACAGCATTGCTTTGATTGTAACATCCTCTTTATTTGTGCCTTTAAACTCAGGTAAAATCTCTGATAGTTTACTATCCAATGATATAATTCCTTTTTCTTCCAATTCCATTACTAATGGTAATGTAGCAACGATTTTAGTTAGCGAAGCTATATCATAAATATCAGAAAATCTCACTTCTTGGTTTCCTTGGTACGTGTGTTTTCCAAAGTTTTTATTATAAACAACTTTACCTTTTCTAGCTACTAATAATTGTATTCCAGGAGTCATTATTGAATCAACAGCATATTGAGCCACAGAATCTAGTTTAGCTAACTTTTTTGAATTCACACCTACGCTTTCTGGTAATCCATAACTCAATCTACTTAAAGACGAAAAATGAATGCCTTCTCCAACTTTAAATTCATCACCAGAAGTTACTGGTAAAACACCTTTTGAAGGTATTGCACCAAATATTAATTGTGCTGCTTTTTGCTGAGCAATAGCGCTGTTTTGATATGCAACAAGGATGCTTTCTAAGTTCTCGTTAGTTTTTAAATCTAATAATGCATAAGGCTTTGCAAATACAGATAAAATAGTGGTATTTGTTCTGGCTATTTCATACAACCAAACCAATTCTTTATTTGAAAATTTATATTCTTTCCATGGGCTTTTATTAGATTTATGAAAGCCAACAATTACGGTATTATAATTATTGAGTTTTGAAATAAGCTCATCCAAATTATTTGCAGATATTTCATGAACCTTGGTGTATCTTTTTAGCTCATTTAGGAAAATTGTACCATTATCGTCTCCTAGTTTTACATACGCTATAGTTTTTGTTTCAAGCTTACGTAGAGGCAGTAAATTAGTATTGTTTTTAACGACTGTTAAGGCGTTTTCGATAAGTGTCTCGTTTAAAACACCATCTTGCAAACGATTAAGATCTTCAACTAAATTTACCATTCCAACTGGTTTGTAATTATTAAGACCAACTTTATACTTAGCCATTAATACTTTTTTTACCGAATGGGCTAAGCGCTCCTCAGTAATGTCTCCATCATTATAGGCTTCAGTTATTTTGCCAATTCCTTTAGCAATATTCCCTGAAATCAACAGCATATCATTTCCTGCCTTAAATGCTGCTAAATCTACATCTTCAGATTTACTGAAATTAGAAGCTCCTTTCATATTCAAAGCATCAGTAACTATTAAACCTTTAAATTGTAGTTTCTTTTTAAGTAGGTTGGTTACAATATTTTCTGAAAGTGTCGAAGGAAATCCTGCTTTAGGTTCTAAACTAGGAATGTTTAGGTGTGCAACCATCACACTTGCTAAGTTGTTTTTAATTAGCTGCTTGTAAGGGTATAACTCAACCGAATCTATTCGCTGTTCGCTAAAATTTATAGTAGGCAATGTTTTATGCGAATCTGTTTCGGTATCTCCATGACCAGGAAAGTGCTTTGCAGATGCTAACACACCTGCTTCTTGTATTCCCTGCATAAAAGCTAGGGCTTTATTGGTGACATTGCCGCGGTCTTCGCCAAAAGATCTGTTTCCAATAATTGGGTTTTTTGGATTTGTGTTAATATCAACCACAGGCGCAAAATTAAAATGAATGCCCAAACGTTTACAATGTTCTCCAATGTTATAGCCTGTTTTATTGATAAGTTTATTGTCTTTTATTGCCCCAAGTGTCATGTTCCAAGGAAAGCTTACTGTTGAGTCCAGCCGCATTCCTAAACCCCATTCGGCATCGATGCTTATTAACATTGGCAATTTTGAAGCTGCTTGATATTCGTTTGTTAATTTAGCTTGTCTAATTGGCCCTCCTTTGGAAAATATAAGACCACCAATTTTATTTTCTTTAATTTGTTTGATAATTTCTTGATGCTCTTTTGGAGTTTGACTAGAAAAAACCATGGGCATAAATAATTGCCCAACCTTTTCTTTAATAGTCATCGAGTTATAAACACTATCGACCCATTTTTGCTGAGCGCCAAAGTCTTTTGTTGCCAAAGGATGATTGCTTTGTGCTGAAACAAATACACTAATAAAAAGCAATAGTAAAGTTATATTTCGCATGGTTTGGGATTAATTAATGATCCATAATTATATGGAGAACGAAAAACTATGCCAAAATAGCATTTTTAGAACGAAGAATAAAAAACTTTAAGATAGATTTATAACCAATGTAGTTAACAATATGTAGAATCTTGGATTTTATAAACTAATCTAGCAAATCAATATGTCTATCATGATATCCTAACAAATAGAGTATACCATCTAAGCCTATACTTGATATAGAATTTTGAGCATTATCTTTTACTGCTGGTTTTGCATGAAAAGCGATGCCTAAACCAGCAATATTAAGCATTGGTAAATCATTTGCTCCATCACCAACAGCAATTGTTTGACCAATATCTATGCCTTCATTTATTGCAATTTCTTTAAGGTACTCGGCTTTTTTAATTCCATCAACAATTTCACCTAGATAGCCACCAGTTAAAACACCATCTTTAATCTCTAATTGATTTGCATATACATAATCAATACCCAGCTCTTTTTTTAGATAGTCTCCAAAATAGGTAAATCCACCAGATAAAATAGCCGTTTTAAATCCATGATTTTTAAGTGTATCAATAAGCCTTCTTGCGCCTTTGGTTAAAGGCAAGTTAATAGCAATGTCATGTAATACATCTTCACTTAAGCCTTTTAAAAGTTTCATTCGCCTTTTAAAGCTTTCTTTAAAATCTAGCTCTCCGTTCATAGCCGATTCAGTAATAGCCTTTACTTTATCACCAACACCAGCTAATTCTGCCAATTGGTCTATGACTTCGGCCTGAATGAGTGTAGAGTCCATGTCAAAACAAATTAACCGCCTATTACGACGGTAAATATTATCTTCTTGAAACGCAATGTCAACATCCAAATCATGGGAGATTTTCATGAATTTTTCAGTGATTTCAGCTTTAGAATCCAATTCTCCTCTTATGGACAGTTGAATACAAGCTCTTGGGTATTCCTCGTTTTTAATAAGTGATAAGCGTCCTGTAAGTCTTTTTATGGCATCAATATTTAGTTTCTTATTTGAAATCACTTTAGATACTTCAGATATTTGTTTAGCTCCAAATTTTTCTCCAAGAACTGTTACAATGTATCTATCTTTACCCTGTAGATTAACCCATTTTTCATACTTTTCAAGTGTAATTGGAGTAAACTTAGCTTGAATATCGAGTTCGTAAGATTTAAAAAGCAGGTCTTTTAAGACAGCTCCAGATTTTTTTCCGGATTGCACTTCAAATAATATGCCCAAGGATAGTGTATTATGTATGTTTGCTTGACCAATATCTAGTATTTTAGCATTATAATCTGCTAATATTGATGTTAATTCTGAGGTTAAACCAGGTTTATCTTTTCCTGAAATATTTAATAAGATAATCTCGTTTGCCATGGTATTTTAAAATAAAACCTTTAGTTGAAAATTGTCTATTTAACAAATCTATTATGCCAGCTTTCGCTTGCAGGCACTTCCCAGTTTTCAATATACTCGGCTTTATTGGCAACTAAATTATTAAAAACGATTGTATTTTTAGATACAGCTTTATCTTTGGCCATTTTCCTGAAATCGGATAATGTTTTATAGGCTATGAACTCACCTTGTTTATAGGACACATTCATTTTATCCATTAAATCGACATTATAATCTTTTTCCAGTTGTTTAATAAAATGTACCGAGGCATCTATTGAGCAACCAGTAGCTATATTCAAGTTTTGGTTTAAACCAATTACTATAAAACGCTTATATTTAATTTCATAGCCAGAATGTAAATCGCTACCATGTGCTGTCCAGTTTTCAATGAATGCATCTAACTTAGAACATATTTCTTCAATCTCGGTTTGAGTAAATGATCGATTTGCTTGGTAAATCCAAACTCTTGATGTTTCTGGTAATGTGTTGAAATTTACTAGCATTAATCTAAATATTCAATTTTAATAATTTCCTTTCTAATAATATACTCATTTAATTTTCTAGAAAAGCATTCAGTATTTTTATACGCAATCTTAACATTCATATTCTTAATATCATTCATTTCACTAGAAATAATAACATCAGAGCCTATAAAGTTTCCTAACCAAACAAATTTTTGCAAGATTCCCTCATTATTTCGTACTTCAATAAAACTAATATCTTCTCCGACAATAGCTTCTATTTTTCCCAAAAAATAACCAACATTTTCATCTTCGAGTACTTCGCTTTCTCCTGCGAAAGCCACTAAAGAATTAGAACAAAACTTAACCATATGTATTCCCACTTTTTCACCAAATTCTTCGCCAGCACTATCACTAGAAAAATCCATGGAATATCCTTCTTCTTTTAATTGCTCTTCATATTCGCCATATAGGGTAATTATAAATGCTCCCAGTTTTATAGTTTTTTGCTGAATATCTAACACAACTAATTCTTCACTATCAAGATATTCGCAGGTTTTTTTGGCTATAATATCTAAGGTTGATTCCTTAGTTTCTTGCGATAATACACATAATGAAAACAATATCGAAGAAATAAAAAGTATTTTTCTAATCATGATTTTATAAATTGATTTGAGTATTATAAATTACTAGATTGAGCCAACAACTCCGCAATATCCAACACTTCAATTTCAGCTTCTTTTTCTTTAAATTTTACACCATCGGTCATCATGGTATTGCAGTAAGGACATCCTGTTGCAATAATATCTGGGTTGGTTTGTAAGGCATCTTCGGTACGTAAAACGTTTACATCTTTATCCCCTTTTTCAGGCTCTTTAAACATTTGTGCGCCTCCAGCACCACAACATAGTGCTGTGCGCTTATGGCGTTTCATTTCAACCACATCTATTCCCAATTCTTTTAAAAGCTCACGTGGTGCTTCATATACATCGTTAGCCCTACCTAAATAACAAGGGTCGTGAAATGTAATTCGTTTTCCTTTAAAGGATTTGTTGGTTATTTTTAATCGGCCTTCCTTAATTAATTGCTGTAAATATTGCGTATGGTGAAATACTTGATAATTTCCACCAAGTGAAGGGTATTCGTTTTTTAAGGTGTTGAAAGAATGAGGGCAAGCCGTCACTATCTTTTTTATTTCATAAGCATTTAATATTTCAATATTTGTCACAGCTTGCATCTGGAACAAAAATTCATTTCCAGCACGCTTAGCAGCATCGCCTGTACAACTTTCTTCTGTACCTAATACTGCAAAATCAATATTTGCAGCGTTTAGCAATTTTACAAATGCTTTCGTGATTTTTTTGGCACGATCGTCATAACTTCCAGCTGAACCTACCCAGAATAATATTTCTGGTTGTTTGCCTTCTGCCATATATTGGGCCATTGTTGGTACTGTAAGTTTCATTTTAAAATTAATTATTCGTCTTTCCAGTTAAGCCTATCCATTTGATTATAAGGCCAAGGTGCACCATTGTTTTCTATGTTGGTCATCATGTTGTTTAACTCTACAGGTGCTGCAGATTCTTCCATTACCAAATAACGTCTCATATCCATAATAATAGATAAAGGACTAATACTTACTGGACATTCTTCGACGCAGGCATTACAAGTTGTACAAGCCCAAAGTTCTTCTTTTGTGATATAGTCGCCTAATAATTGTTTCCCATCATTTTTAAACTCGCCTTTGTTAGCATCGATGTTTTTACCAACCTCTTCTAACCGGTCTCTGGTATCCATCATAATCTTTCGAGGCGACAGTTTCTTTCCTGTTAAATTCGCTGGACAAGACGATGTACAACGACCACACTCGGTACAGGTATAAGCACTTAGCAATTGGGTCCAATTTAAATCAGTAACATCGCTGACCCCAAATTTTTCAAGTGTTTCATCATTATCTTCATCTGGTACTGCAAAGGGATCAGCATTTGGATCCATCATGAGCATGACTTCTTTAGTTACAGATGCTAAGTTATCTAACTGTCCTTTTGGTTTGGTACTTGCGTAATAGGTGTTTGGGAATGCTAATAGTATGTGTAAATGTTTTGAGAAGTATAAGTAATTTAAAAACACTAGGATTCCTAAAATGTGTACCCACCATGCTGTTCTTTCTATTAAATGTAGCGTACTTTCTGCCATTCCACTAAACCAAGGTGCAATATACTGACTTATGAGATTGCCCGAATCCATCGCTTGAAATGATGCATCTGTAGCATTCATAATTAAAAACAGTGACATGAGAACCATTTCGAAATATAGAATGTAATTGGCATCGTTTTTTGGCCAACTGGTCATTTCACTGTTCCAAAAGCGTTTTATTTTAATTACATTTCTTCTTGCCCAAAATACAATTACAGCAACAAGAACTAATATGGCAAGAATTTCAAAACTTCCAATTAGTACACCATATAAATCTCCAATTCCTGAAAAAAAGCGATGTGTATTAAATAAGCCATCGATAATTATTTCAAGTACTTCAATATTAATGATTATAAATCCAACATACACAATAACATGCAAAAATCCAGCGATTGGGCGACGAACCATTTTACTTTGTCCGAGTGCAATATTGACCATGTTTTTAAATCGCTGTGATTTATTGTCACTAACATCAACATCTTGCCCTAGCTTTATGTTACGAATAAGTTTACGGACATTTCTAACAAAATAGCCAATACCAAAAACCAATGCAATTGCAAAAAGTATGTTTGGTAAATAATTCATAGTTGGTTGATTTATAAAATGGGATTAGTTTTCGCTATAAGGAATTTCTTTTTTTGATAGAATTCTAAAATATCGTTTTGGATGCAGTTTTATATCTCTTAAGAGTTCTTCAAGCTCTTTAGTAGCGCCTTCAATGTTATTGTACAAGCCTTCGTCTTTCATGAGTTTTCCCATAGAGCCTTCGCCTTTTTCTATGCTCGATAATATATTTTTGAAGCTGTCTATGGTTGCTTGCAGTTCTGTAATGGTTTGTCCAAGGTTTGCCTTAGCCATTTCGTTGGTCAATGAGGCTAAATTGGCCGATGTACTTTCAAAACTTGTAATTGTGCTGTCTAGTTTTTCTTTATTCTGTTCAATTAAACTGTTAATTGAATTAGACGTATTTTTAAAAGATAAAATCGTTGCATTTAAACTGGAAATACTGCTTTTTAAATTGGTTTTTGTTTGATCATCAAAAACATCATTAATGTTCATTAAAAGTGAGTCGGCACTTACCATCACGTTTTCAATTTTCCCTTGCAATGGTGTGAGTTTTTGATTTACCAACTCTGTTAAGCCAGCTTTTATGGTGCCTTGAAGAAAATCGCCATCAACAGCTGTTTCAGAACCGTCGTTTGCAAGTATTATTGCTATTGCCTTACCACCAATAAGGCCAGTTTCATAAATTTGTGCCTTACTGTTTTTTGAGAACTGAAAATCATTATCAATCATGAGCTTTAATTGAAGCTTACCCGAACCATCTTCGGTAAATACAATTTCCTGAACTTTACCAACCACATTACCGCTAATGGTAACAGGAGCTGATGATGCCAAACCTTCGACATTGTTGTAAACTGCATAAAAAGTCCTCGAGGAATCCAAAAGGTTTTCACCTTTTAAATAATTGAATAGATAGATGATTAGCAACAATCCACTGATGACTAAGATTGCTGTTTTTACTTCTCTAGTGATCTTCAATGTGATTTTTTTTTGTTAGATACAAAATTAGCAATTAATTTAAATAAAGCCTTAATTTGAAATAGTTTTTAAAGCGTCACTTATATTAATGCGCTTGCCATTTTTATAAGCTACAATAAAAGAGCTGGTATAGCCTTTTTCTAAAGCTTCTTCTTTATATTTTTTTATGGTGTTGTAGTTAGAAGTGTCTCCATAAAAATACTTATAACCATTGCCAATGCTTTCGGATGACACACCCCTTAAGCCATTAAAATTGTAAGGCTTGGTTTCTAATTTTCTTGCGCCTGCTGCGATTTGAACTTTGAAAGTGATATCTACTGAATTTGACTGTGAATTTTGCGAAGAATTAGTGATAATAGCTAAATCTGTATCTGCACTCACTGTTTCTATATATTTTAAAATTGATTCTGATATCGATTCCGATATTTCTTCTTGTCCTTTATTAGAGCTAATGTATTTTCCTTCTTTTTTATTAGTTAAAAATCCTGTTTCAATAAGCACACTTGGCATATATGTGTTATGCATAACCCATAATGATATTTGTTTTACACCTCTGCTTTTTCTATTTAATTTGTGCATAAAATTATCTTCTACCATTCTTGCTAATATAATACTCTGTTCAGTATAATCTTCTTGAAGTAATGTTAATCCAATGATTGATTCTGGAGAGTTTGGGTCGTATCCTTCGTAATTTTTTTCATGATCATCTTCTAGAAAAATAACTTCGTTTTCAGCTTTAGCAACATCCATATTTCTATCTGTATTACCAACACTTAAAACATAAGTTTCTGTTCCATAAGGCTGGTTAGTTGTCCAAGCATTACAATGTATTGACACAAACAAATCTGCATCTGCTCTATTTGCTATGGCTGCACGCTCGTGTAATTCGACAAAGACATCTTTTTTACGCGTATAAATAACTTCAATGTTATCGTACTTTTTTAATTTGTTACCAATTTTTAATGCAATATTAAGCGCAATTTTCTTTTCTGTTTCAAACTTGGTAGGTCTTCCTGGATCATGGCCTCCATGTCCAGCATCAAGCACTACAACAAATTTTTCAGTAGCTTTTTGAGACGACGAATTCAATGAAAACAATAAAAAAAGAAATACTAAAAGGTATTTAAAATTCGTTTGCATAAAGACTAAAACGGCATTAAAACTAGATTTATTTTAAATTATACATTTTTTTAGTTATTAAAATATTCACAAAAAAATATATGTACATTTGGCAATTCAAAAACCGAGCCATACTTTTACAAAAATACATCTAAAAGCGTTGCGAACAAACATCTTTCAAATACTTTTTGCTTTAAGTTTTACAGTGCTTATAAACACTTTTAGCTACGCTCAAGATAT
>CALZKX010000149.1 GCA_945788155.1 uncultured Flavobacteriaceae bacterium | reverse complement strand
TCAATAGTATTTGTAGAACAAGAATAAACTATAGAACATCCAATAAAAAGATAAAATAGTTGTTTGTAGGCTAATTTCATATTCATGTATTTAAGACCATTAAATATACTAAAGGTTTAATTAAGATTGTATCTTTGCAAACCAAAATTAAGGCATGAGAACAAAATCACTAAAAAAAAACAAAATTAATGTAGTCACTTTGGGATGCTCCAAAAATGTGTACGATAGTGAGATATTGATGGGACAACTTAAAGCGAATAATAAAGAAGTTGTGCATGAAGAAGAAGGAAACATTGTAGTGATTAATACTTGTGGTTTTATTAATAATGCCAAAGAAGAAAGCGTCAATACAATTTTGGAATACCTTCAAAAAAAAGAAGAAGGAGAGGTTGATAAAGTATTTGTCACAGGCTGTTTAAGTGAACGTTACAAACCAGATTTGGAAAAAGAAATTCCTGATGTTGACCAATACTTTGGAACTACTGAATTACCAAATTTATTAAAAGCTCTTGGAGCCGATTACAAACATGAGTTAATAGGTGAACGCTTAACAACCACACCAAAAAATTATGCCTATTTAAAAATTGCCGAGGGCTGCGACAGACCTTGCAGTTTTTGTGCCATACCATTAATGAGAGGGAAGCATAAATCCACGCCTATTGAAGCTATTGTAATTGAAGCTGAAAAACTAGCGGCAAATGGTGTAAAAGAACTTATTTTAATAGCACAAGATTTAACCTATTATGGTCTTGATCTTTATAAAAAACGCAATTTAGCCGAACTTCTTGAAGCTTTGGTTAAAGTTGAAGGTGTCGAGTGGATTCGACTGCATTATGCGTTTCCAACAGGATTTCCGATGGACGTTTTAGATGTAATGAACCGTGAGCCTAAAATTTGCAATTATTTAGATATTCCATTGCAGCATATTTCCGATAGTATTTTAAAAAGCATGCGTCGTGGAACCACTCAAGAGAAAACAACTAAGTTACTAAAAGAGTTTAGGGTAAAAGTCCCAAATATGACCATTAGAACAACACTTATTGTTGGTTATCCTGGGGAAACCGAAGAAGATTACCAAAAGCTTAAAGATTGGGTGATAGATATGCGTTTTGAACGATTGGGTTGTTTTACGTATTCACATGAAGAAAACACACATGCCTATAATTTAGAAGATGACGTGCCACAGGAGGTCAAACAAGAACGTGCCAATGAGATTATGGAAATTCAATCACAGATTTCTTGGGAACTAAACCAAGAAAAAATAGGGAAGGAGTTTAAGGTGGTTATAGATAGAAAAGAAGGTGACTACTTTGTAGGACGTACTGAGTTTGATTCTCCAGATGTGGACAACGAAGTACTTATTGACGCTACAAAAACATACCTAAAAACAGGAGAATTTGCTAATGTAAAAATTACCGAAGCTGCCGACTTTGACCTTTATGCAGAAGTTGTTTAACTACTTATTTAGATTTAATTTTACTAAGTTGTCTTGATATCTTTTTAATTGCAGATTCAATAGATTTTTCTGGTTCTATAATATTGTATTCTCCCCAAAATTCTGGATCAGAAAACCCTGAAGCTTCATCGCTTAAAATAACAGTTGGTTTTAATTTATTATCCTTATTAAGAGATGTCGTAAAGTTGTTAGTCCAATCTGTCACAGCCATTTCAATATTTAATGTATAAATACTACTAAATAGTTTTTTTCGCCATTTTACCCTAAATGCTAATTGCACATTACTATAGCTATAATACCATTTTCCATCTGGAGTGCTTTTATAATCTACACGATAAGAAGCTTCTTCTGGTTCTACCCTTACCATTCTGGGCTTTTTACGAAGAAATAGTTTTACGGCTTCATCTTTGTTTTCAACATTTAAGCTATAGTTAGCACTCACTAGCGCAAATGTCTCGGCATCAATATATAGTTTACCTCTGTACAAAGGCGTAATTATATTTGCTTGTTGCTCGAAGTTGACCACATATACCTGACGATCGTTTATTTGTGTTGAATTGCCAAAACTAAAATTGTAGTAATCAAAAAATTCGTTATAAAAAAGATAGTCTTGATACTTGACAATATCTGAATACAAGGTACTAAATGGGCCTCCTTGCAGCTTTACTGCTAAAGTATCTAGCCTAGAATAATTAGTATTTTTTCTGGACTTTACTAACTCTATTGCATCACTTTTAGAAGTTGCGTAAGGTTCTTTGTAAATCTTAACAACAGCCTCAGCTAAGGAAGCGTTTTTATTGCGTTTTTTTATGGTTTCTCTGTAAAAGGCAGTCATTAATGTTTTGTCATTTATATACTTTTCCCTGCGATTTTCTAAGGAAGCTTTTACTAAAGCACTAGCATCTTTAGGGACGTTAATGTTAACTTGGGAAAGTTGTGTGGTTATAACATTTAGCGCAATGGTGTTGTTTTTTCCTTTAAGCCTTTCTTGAGAAATCTCTTGGGTTTCATATCCAAGAAAAGAGATTTTAATGCTATTACTTGATAATGATTTAGGGACTTTTAAGGTAAATTCACCTTCTTTATTCGTTATTGTACTAATATTTGAGCTTACAACAGAAATATCTGCAAATACCAACGGTTTTCTAGTATCATTACCAATAACGTATCCTTTGTATTCATTAAAAGATTGTGAGGTGTCTTGAAAAACCAATGCATGACAATGCTGACCAAAAACAAAAAAAACAAATAATATTAGTAATGAAGCTGTGCTTGTTTTGCCGAGTTTTAAGTATCCTTTTTTCATGATAACTTTATTTTAATTTGTGGTAAGAGATATTAACTGATAAGTTACTGATTTTTTAGATTTTAACCTAATACATTTTAAAAATTAACATCTTAATTATTAAAATTTAAATACCAATCCAATTTGTAAAGTATTAAACTTTCTATAACCAGAATCATCTTCCAGAAATTTTGATAAAGCAAAATAGGGTCTACCTTCAATATAGAAATTTGGTGTAATTTGATATCTAGCTCCAAATGTAAACCCAAACATAAATGAATTATATAAATTACTATTCTCTGCATCGCCTAGATCAATTAAAACTTGACCTTCTAGACCAACAAACCCAGTAAAACCATTGCCTAATTCAAAGTTTAATAATACTGGAATATGTAACAAATTAATATTATTTGTTCCTTGAAATTCGGTGGATGAATAAATAATCTCTGGTTGTACACTAAAAACATCAGAAGTTGGAATGTTTACAAATGCACCAATATAGACACCAGTTTTTTTTTGAACATTATCACTAGATGCATTAACTG
>CALZKX010000148.1 GCA_945788155.1 uncultured Flavobacteriaceae bacterium | reverse complement strand
TACTTCTTTGTAAATTTACATACTTATAAATTATAACATTAAATACTAACAACATGAAAAAATTACTATTAATAATGTTTGCGTTTACAATGTCTTACGCTGTAAATGCACAATTACAAACACCTGCGCCTAGTCCTGCATCTAAACTTGAGCAAAAAGTTGGATTAACAGATATTACTATTGACTATTTTAGACCAGGAGTAAAGGGTAGAAAAATATTTGGAGGACTTGAATCTTTTGGAAAAATTTGGAGAACAGGAGCCAATGCAAGAACCAAAATCACTTTTAGTGACGATGTAACCATTGATGGTCAGAACTTAAAAGCTGGTACTTACGCGATATTTACAAGACCAGGAGAAAGCACTTGGGACGTTTATTTTTACACTGAATATCAAGGAAATGGCGCACCTCAAGAATTAGATGAGACTAAAGTTGCGGCAAAAACAACCGTTGATGTTACAGAAATTCCTTTTGTTGTAGAAACACTTACAATCGATATTAACAATATTAGAGACGACAGTGCTAATATTGATATTATCTGGGAGCAAACATATATCACGATTCCATTTACTGTACCAACAGATGCTAAAGTATCTTCGGCTATTGATAAAATGTTGAATGGTCCTAGTGCAAATGATTATTATGCAGCAGCAGGTTATTATTTGAGTGCAGGTAAAAACCCTGTTACTGCAAAAAAATGGATAGATAAGGCTATGAGCAAGATTGAGAGTCCTGCATTTTGGCAATTACGCCAACAGTCGCTTATTTATGCTGCTGCTGGTGACAAGAAAGGTGCTATAGAGCTTGCTAAAAAGTCTTTAGCTGCTTCTGAGAAAGCTGGAAACGCAAACTTTGTTAAAATGAATAAAGAGTCTCTTGCAAAGTGGATGCAATAGTCATTTATAAAATATATTTTAAGAAGCGAGCCAATTGGCTCGTTTTTTTTGTTTACATACTATAACTTCTAAGCTAACATCTAGTATAGATTGATTTATTAAGGCAACTAGCATAACTATAACAGCTTACAAAATTCTACCCTAAAAACGCCAAATTAAATGTTAGGTTTTTTATTTATCTTCTTTTTTATGGGAATTATTTATTAGTCCAATTAATACAAATATTACAATTAAAGAAAGTATTAGATATAAGCTTGTATTACGAGAATCTATAATATCATATATTATTTTAAAAATATTTGCACTTGCCAGAAAGAGTAACAATTTACTTTTAAAATCAATTTTTCTAACCACAAAAACTAAGGCCAAATACATCACTAAAATGCAACCAATAAAGTTTAACCATAAATAGCTTACAATGGGTTTTAGACCTAGTTCTTCTAATTTAAATATACCAAAATAGTATAATGCAAATAATAAAATTTGAGTTATGATAGCTGCAGAAAACACTGAACGACTAGTTACCTTTTTATAAAAGAAAGCAAGTAGAAAAATTCCTAGAACATTTCCGTAGAATAGCGAACCAATAGTATTTACTAGCTGAATAAGATTATCGAATAAATTAGCTACACAAGCAATTAGAATCGCTAAAATTCCCCAAGCTAATGTAAACAGCTTACTTATTTTTACCATATTCTCATCGCTTATACTGACTTTGGCATTACGTCTATAAAGATCCATAGAAGTTGTAGAGGCCAGAGCATTAAGTTCGCTTGCAGTACTAGACATTGCTGCACTCAAAATTACCGCAAGCAATAATCCAATAAGTCCTTTAGGTAAGTTGTTTAATATAAAATGAATAAAAACATAATCTTTGTCATTGGTTTCAATTTTTTCATCTTTTTCAATAGCAACCCTCTCTATTAAATTTCTCGTGTCTTGTCTTATTTTTGCTTCTGATTCATTAGCTACAGCAATTTGATTAGTGTACTTTTTATCATTGGTTTCAAGGTATTTATTGATGATTGTTTTTTTATCATTAAATATTTTTTCTTGTTCCTTTTTTAATGCTTCATATTCTTCTACATAAGCAGAATTTTCAAGCGCTTCAATTGCATTAGGATTAAAATTAGTAGGTGATGCATTGAATTGGTAAAACACAAATACCATAATTCCTACTAACAAAATAAAGAACTGCATTGGTACTTTTAACAACCCATTAAAAATCATCCCTAAACGCATTTCTTTTATAGACTTCCCAGATAAATAGCGTTGTACTTGACTTTGATCTGTCCCAAAATAGGAGAGCGCCAAAAAACTTCCTCCAATAATACCACTCCAAAAAGTATATCTATTATCTAAATCAAAAGAAAAGTCTAAAACATCCATTTTACCACTTGCTCCAGCTATATCTAAAGCTTTAGTAAACGTAATGCCATCTGGTAAATAACTAATAATTAAAAAGAAGGCAATAAACATACCTGTAAATATCACAGCCATTTGATGCTTTTGAGTCACACTTACTGCTTTGGTGCCTCCAGAAACAGTATAAATAATTACAAGTGTTCCAATAATAATGTTAAGCATTGTTAGATTCCAGCCTAAAATAGCTGATAAAATAATTGCTGGCGCAAAAATTGTAATACCTGCAGCCAAACCACGTTGAATTAAAAATAAAATGGCAGTAAGGCTTCGTGTTTTAAGATCGAATCTACTTTCTAAATATTCATAAGCTGTATAAACATTTAAACGATGATACAACGGAATAAATACCATGCAAATAACTACCATTGCTATAGGCACACCAAAATAAAATTGCACAAATCCCATTCCTGAATGGAATGCTTGTCCAGGTGTGGAAAGGAAGGTAATAGCACTTGCTTGTGTTGCCATGACAGATAAACCAATGGTCCACCATTTTGATTGATTTCCTCCTTTCAAGTAATCTTGAACATTCTTGTTTTTTCTTGTTTTCCAAGTGCCATAAAGCACGATGGTTAATAAGGTTACGATAAGTACAGTCCAATCTAACCAAGCTAGTTTTTCAAATGGATTCATATTAAGAAAATGAATTCGTTATAAAATAGAATAGAACAATGTAAATAGCATTTGCAACCAATACTAAAGTATATATTGGTTGCCATTTTTCTCTTGGTTGTGGTTGTTCTTCCATATTAATCGGTTAGTTTTTTGTTTAAATTGATAGTGTCTTTTCCAATAGAAAGCATATTAGCAAACAACCTGTATGCTCCAGATACTCCTGCAGGAAACTCCCTAAAAAAGCTCAATCCTGTATAGATATAATAACCTTTGCCATACTTGGCAACCAGCAAACTGCCTTGTTTTGGAGTTTCGCCTGTGTCATTCATAGATAGGATAGGTGTGTACTCGTTAGACCATTCGTTAGGGAAATACAAACCGCGTTCTTGTACCCAACCTTCAAAGTCCTTTTGAGTAATCTTATTTGGATAATTTAATATTGAATGCTCTTTGGCTAAAAATTGCACTTCAGCGTTTTCTTCGGTTACCCTATCAGATGAAACTTTAAGGTTAAAAGGTGCTTGAGGATTTGCACCACCTCTTCTTACGGTTTTATTGTATTGTACTATGAGATTGCCACCTTTTTCAACAAAATTTAATAAATCTTTTTGTTTAAATTTTAATTGAGGTACAGTTTTATAAGCCCTAACCCCAACTACAACCGCATCAAAACGTGAAAGCGATTCGGGAGTAATATCTTCTGGTTTAATCTTTACAATATTGTAACCAATTTGCTGCAAACTTTCAGGAACAGCATCGCCAGCACCTTCAATATAGGCAATGTTTTCACCTCTTTTTTGAATATCTAGACGCACAATTTTACTTTCGCTAGGCAATAAAATTGTTTGAAAAGGAATGTGGCTGTAATCAATCTCTACAATTTCTTTTGAATAGGTTTTTCCATTTACTGTTACTTTAGGTACTAGCGTTCCCTCGCTTTGAAATTTAGGTGGTATTACCGTAAATACCAAAGTTTGGGTTTCGCCTTTATTATTAATTGTTACTTTTTGATTTGCAGGATACACATTCCAATCTTTTGGATGATCTAAACCAATCGAGCCATCAATATTATCTCTTCCAGCCTTTACAACTACTTCAATGTCTTTTTGCTTGTCGTTTTCAAAAAT
>CALZKX010000147.1 GCA_945788155.1 uncultured Flavobacteriaceae bacterium | reverse complement strand
CCATACATGGCACTCGTGCCATTTTTTGAAACACTAACTGTTTCTGTTAAGTAAGGATTAAAGGCCGATATTAAACCAAAAAAGTGACCGGATTGGTACATTTTTATGCCGTCCCAAAGTATGAGGTTTTGGTCATGGGTGCCTCCTCTAATATTTACATTAGATACGCGTTCGTCAACACTTACAACTCCAGCGAGTGACTGGATGGCCTGTAAAACATCAGGCTCTGTTAAACCAGGTAAAATTCCAAATGATTCAGGTTTAATATTTGTCGTGCCATCATTGTTAAGTGAAATACCTTTCGTTAAATAATTGCTTATTACAATTTCATTTAAGTATTGTGTTTTAAAGGATATTGATTGTTGTTTTTCTTCCTTTTTCAGAATCAAAATTCTATTGTCAATTCTTTGAAAAACTAGGTTTGTATTATTGGAAATATAATCTAACACCTCACTAAGTGATAAGTTGGATTTAGTAATGACAATTGCTTTGTCTTTTACGTTTGCATCAGCATAAGAAAATGTAACGTTATGTTTTTTTTCAATGTGCTTTAAAAAGTCAACAAGAGGAATTGTTTCTTTATTAATTTGAGCTGTAACCGTCAAAAAACTAAAGAAAAATAAAACAATGTGTAGAAAACTTAAAATGGTTCTAGTCACGTGAAAATTCTATGGTCGTTTTATTCTTAAAATTATACCTTACGTTTAAAGGTAAAGTTATAGATTTTAATGCCAATTCTATATCGTTATGGCTAAAACTTCCTGTAAACAATTGTTTTATATTTATGTTTTGAGGGTTTATAGATACATTGTATTGCCTTTCGAATTCGCCAATTACGTACTCGAAAGGCATACTTTTAAAGTAGCTTTCATTATTAATCCAAGAAGGGATTAACGATGTTTCTTTTTCTTTAGCAATTAATTTCCCATCAATTTTTAAAAAGCTATCTCCTGGTTTAAGTATTACAATGTTATTATTATGAGTTACTTTAACAGAGCCTTCGTAACAAATTACTTCAAAATAATTATCACGATGTTTTACGTTAAATTCTGTTCCTAAAACGGTTACAACACCATTTTTTGTTTTTACGCTAAAAGTAGCTCCTTTTGCCACTTTAAAAAACGCTTCACCTTCTAAGGTTACATCACGATGTTTGTTCCAACGACTTTTGTTATATGCTAGTTTTGACATAGCATTTAACGAAACATTCGATGCATCAGGTAACTCGATAGTTGTTTTTTGTGCAGCAAGCGTATTAATATTGGTGTCCAATGTGGTTGTATAATAATACACCGAAAAAGAAATAGCTAAAATAGCAGCAATTCTTAAAACTGGGCGTAACCAATTGGTTTTAGGTTTTATTTTGGTTTTTGACGAATTAATGTATTGTAACGCAGTGTTAAGCCCTTCTTCTACATTGTATTCAGGGGCTTTAAATCGTGTTAGGTTATTTGATAGAGTTACCAATTCCTTGTAATCTTCAAACTTTTTAAAAGCTTCAAGTTCCTGAGGATTTAACTCATTATCTAACCATTTTTGTATTAATTCTTTGCGTTCCATAATATTAATTACACCTATATAACAACCTACTTTTAAAAACTCCTACCTTGTTATGAAAGTTTTTAGTTACCAGTTTCAGCTTTAAGTATTTATTTGTTAAAATAGTTAGTTTTTTGTGACTGCTACTGAATACTGCATACTAATGTTACAATCCATCAATATCTTCTCTTAATTTTTTTAGCGCACCATAAATGCGTTTCTCAACAGCTTTTTGCGAAATATCTAAAAGTTCAGCAATTTCTCTATGTTTTTTACCTTCAATTCTATTTAATAAAAATGCAGTGCGTTGCGCTTCGCTCAAATTTGCAATCGCTTTTTGTAGCTTATCCATGTACTCATTTCCTTCCAGAATAAATTCGGGAGTTTCGTTGGTATGTGTTTTGGGTTTTGTTTTTTGGTACTTTAAAACTACTTTTTGGTGCGAGGCTTCATTCAGCATTAAATTGTTTGCTACAGTAAATAAAAAAGACTTTGCTTTAGCTGGAGTTACCTTGCCACAATGTTCCCATAATTTAATAAAGGCTTCTTGTACTTTATCTTTAGGGTTAAAATGTTGTCCAAACTTATAATACAGAAAATCGTGTAGGTTTTTAGAGTGTTTCTCAAATAGGCTAGAAAACAATCGTTCGTCGCAAATATTATCACTTATGTCTTTCTTCATTAATATAGCTTGGTATGGTAAAAATAAAAAAAAAGAAGTACCAAGGTAGGAGTTTTTAAAGTTTAGTTGTTTTATAAGAAAATTGTATAAAATATAAAACCTACATTATGAAAACGAAATTAAATTACACGCTGTTATTAGCCTTTTTTGCCCTTTTAACTTTTTCTTCTTGTCAAGATGAAGTTATTGAAATTACAGACCCTAGCTCTGAACAAGCTTTTCAAGCAGATTCTAATTTAGCTGCTTTAATAAGTGATGCTTCTATAAATGATGGGTCAAGCGATAATATTATTGATCAATCTAGCGAATTATCTGTGAACTTACCTATTACTGTTACTGCAAATGGTATGCAGTTCACTATAAATTCTGAAGAAGATTTCAACCTTATTGAAGAGGCATTTGATGAGTTTGAAGATGATGATGACCAGCTTGAAATTCAATTTCCAATTACTGTAACGTTAAGAGATTATACCGAAGTGGTTGTAAACAACCAAGCAGAACTTGATAATTTAAGAGGTGATAGCACAAATGAAGAAGAAGATGATGATGACATTGAGTGTATCGATTTTCAATATCCCATTACATTTTCAACCTATAATATACATTTTCAACTTATAGATGTTGTTACAATACATAACGATGGCGAACTGTATAGATTTATGCATAACCTAGAAGCAGGCGTTTTAGTAAGCCTAAATTTTCCGGTAACAATGGTTTATAAAGATGGCACTACCATTGAAGTTAATAATAATTTAGAATTGGAAAGTGTTATCAGTGATGCTAGAAATGCTTGTGATGAAGATGATGATAACGATTGGAATGATGACGATTTTACTAAAGAACGCCTAGATAATTTATTGGTAAGTTGCCCTTGGATAGTACACGATGTTAGAAGAGATCATACAAATTTAGCAAACGATTACAGAGAATATCTTATGATATTTAATGAAGATGGTATTGTAAAAGTTAGAGCTAGAAATGGCGATATGCTTACAGGAACATGGAGTACAAGAGTAACAGACCATGGTGCAAAAATAACATTAGACTTTGATAGTTTAGTAGATTTTACATTAGAGTGGTTTGTATACGAAATTAGAAGCGGAAAAATTAAATTATATACCGATGGAGGCAACCGAATCATCCTTGAAAAAAACTGTGATACAGTTGTAGAACATACTATCGAACGTATTGAGAACATCCTTAAAGAATGTCTGTGGAGAGTAGCACGATTAGAAGTAGATGGAAGTGATAATGAATACGATTACATAGGTACGCCATTAAAATTCTTTGAGAATGGTGTTGTTAAAATTCGTGTTAATGGCGAGTTAGTATCAGGTACTTGGGATGTGTTAGAGTATAATGGTGTATTTGTACTGCAAATTAATCTAGAAGGACGACCAGAACTGCAATTAGAATGGGTTATTACGTTCTTAGAAGCGCATGTAATTAAACTTGAAAGCCAAGAAAATGAAATGGTTATTAAAAGACATTGTCCAGATGGCGATGAGGATGTAAAGTATATTGATGAAATTCTTAACGAAGGCGAATGGGAAGTAGCACTATACATGGACGAAAATGTAAACGAAACAGATGATTTCTATTTATATGTTGTAGATTTCTTAGAGAACGGTTGGGTAAAAGTTACCGATCCCAACAACGGAATTATAGATGGTTCTTGGTTAACTTATAGAAATGAAGAAGGTGTTTTAAAACTAGGATTAAACTTTGGTATCGAGCCACCATTTATGGAGTTAAATAACAGATGGAAAATAGTTGATATAAGTAACAATAGAATTGAGTTGAAAGACTATAGTTCTAATGGTGAAGTAGAAAAAAAGTTAGTTTTCGAGAGACTTTAATACTATAAATCACAATGTCACTATCAACATAATGATATACGGGCTTTTAAACAAGCTTTAGTTGTTTTTAGTTATTGGTTAGAGAAAAAGGGTTGCAATTTATTGTAGCCCTTTTTTATAGTGTTATAACTTCTATTATACGCTTCAAATTATTAAATTTGCAACTTTCCAAATACATCGAAACATTTTGTGAAGATGTACTTAAAATTTGTAGTAGAATATGTTTGATAATTTAAGCGATAAGTTAGATAAAGCACTTCACGTCCTAAAAGGTCATGGAAGTATTACCGAAGTAAATGTAGCAGAAACCTTAAAAGAAGT
>CALZKX010000146.1 GCA_945788155.1 uncultured Flavobacteriaceae bacterium | reverse complement strand
TCTAGACCTAGATATTATTATTAAATTACTCATATATCATAGTGACATTTTTAGAAAATGTTTAATAATATCGGCAGTCGATACAATACCAACTATGTTATCGTTCTCTAAAACAGGAACCGCATGGAAATTTCCTTCAGCCAATACTTTAGATACATCGTTAATGGTTGAATTAGTAGTTAAATAAAATGGCTTTTGTGTCATTATATCTTTAACTTTAAGTTCCTTATACACTTTATTGTCATCGCTAATCCCTGCACCAGAAATATGATACATAAAATCTATTAAACTAACCATACCAACTAATTTTCCGTTTTCTTCAACAGGAATATGGTGGTGAAAGTTTTCTTTTTCATAAATATGCTTCACATCCAAGAGGTATTGCTCAGGTGTAACACAAACCACGTTCTTGGTCATTACTTCAATAATTGAGTTTGTTTTCATCCTAGTACTGTTTTAATCTAAAATATGCTTAAAATTAAGGTATTAGTTAATTTATATATATGACTAATATCATATTAAAACAAAGTCTTTATTAATACTTTTAATTCTAGTTTAAATTAAATGTATCTATTATGAAAACTAAAACTATTTTAGAGCTACTTACACTAAGTTCCAGCCTTTATTATTTGGCAAGAGACTCTCAATTTTTGGATAAAATAAGTGAGCTTTCAGAAAAAGGGAAGGATAATATCAATAAAATAGTATCGGAGTCTCAATTGGACGAAAATGGAAATGAACTGGAGTTTGTGGACAAAATAATTTTAAAAACCCATGAGCTAAAAGAAGAACTCAACGAAAAAATTGAAGAATTGGTCGTTAAATTCTACAAAAAAATAAATGTGGCTCATTTAGATGAAATTAAAGCCTTAAATGAAAAGCTTGAAAAATTAGACGCAACCGTCGCTCTATTGGAAGCACGATTAAATAAACTGGAAGCATAAAACAATGGGGATTATAGCAGGAATTGGAAAAAATTTTAGATCCATCTCTAGGTACAACCAAATAATCAAGGTCCTGATAAAATATGGTTTTGAAGATTTGGTAGATTATCTAGAAGAAAACAAAGAATACACTTTTTTACAAAAACTAATTCCAAAAAAATCCAGAAAACAAGCAACACAATACAGTAAGTGGGCAAAAATGAGATTGGTTTGTGAAGAGTTAGGGCCTACATTTGTAAAGTTTGGGCAAATATTAAGCAATAGACCCGATTTAATTCCTTTAGAATTAACTTTTGAATTGGAAAAACTTCACGACAATGTACCACCAATGCCAGAAGATATTGCCAAAAACATTGTAGAAACAGAATTAAACGATACAGTAGAAAACGTATTTGCATGGTTTGAGCCAACACCGTTTGCATCTGCTTCCATAGCACAGGTGCATAGAGTGACCTTACACTCTGGCAAACGTGTTGCATTAAAAATTCAACGATCTGGGATTCACGATATTATTGCCGAAGACATCAAGGCAATGTATAAAATTGCCGAAATCTTAGAAAGAAGAATGCCTTCTTTAAAAAGCTTTGATCCTGTTGGACTTGTTAAAAACTTTGAAGATTCCATCCTAAAAGAAATTGATTTTATTAACGAATCAGTTAATATACAAAGGTTCTATAACAATCTTAAAAACGACACCTCCTTAGATCAATTTGCTGAAGCCCCAAAGGTATATCCTTCACTAACAACTACTAAGGTTTTGGCCATGGAGTTCATTTCAGGAATTAAAATAAATCAAGTTAACGAGTTAATATCTAAAGATATAGACACCAAGGTTATTGCTAAAAGACTAGCAGTTAGCTATTTTAAACAAATTTTTGAGTATGGCTTTTTCCATGCCGATCCACATCCTGGTAATTTATTGGTACTTCCCAACAGCCATATTTGTTATTTGGATTTTGGAATGATGGGAAGTATGTTGCCAAGAGACATTTCAATTTTCAGCAAACTATTTATTGCTATTTCTAGTAAGGATATAAAAAACATAATTAAAACCTTACAGCAACTATCAAATAACGTACCTATTGCAAACATGAGAGAGTTAGAGTTTGATATTAATGAATTTGTAGAGAAATATTATGTAAGAGAGGTTCATGAAAATGAAATGAGTACTATTTTACTGGACTTAAAAGATATTATTATTGCTCATGGTTTAAAAGTACCTACATATTTTTTCTTATTTGCAAGGTCATTAGTAACTCTTGAAGGCGTTATTGCTAAACTGGATCCAAAACTAGAACAATTCGAAATTGTAAAACCTTACTTAAAAACTAGTATAGCAAGAAAATACAATCCTTTAAAAATGGGTAAAAAGGTTGTGAATTCCATTGTTGAAATTACAGATTATATGGAGGAATTTCCATCAGATTTAAAAAATGCCATCCGGAAAATTAATTCTGGTCAAGTTAAGGTCGATTTAACACATAAAGGGATAGACCCAATGGTGCATACATTACAAAGAATAACGAAACAAATAATTGCAGCTTTTATTATGGTAGCACTTATAATTGGAGCTTCTTTGTTTATCGTTTTTCAAATCAATCCGCTTTGGAACGGCATTTCTGTACTAGGTATGGCAAGTTTCGCCTTAGCAGTGATTTTAGGTTTTGGTATGATAAGTAATATAAGAAAAGGCGATTATGATAATTGATCTTCTAGAATAACATGAGGAGTTAAAAATAAAAAGAGGCTGGCTAAAAAGTAACTTTTAGTGTTATATTGAGCGCAGTCGAAATATCTAACATACTGGTATATAATATTTTTAAACTGCACTCAAAAAGATAAATTATAGTTCTTCACTGCTTTTTAGACAGCCTCTTTTTATTTAAATCTAGAGATCGCTATGGTTTGGAAAACGCTTTCTTAAAATGATTAAAAGCTTCTGAAATTTCACTTTGAAAATGCTCTAGTTTTGTTTCTTCTTCCTTTTTTTTGGCGTATTTCCCTTTAAGCTTCTCAACAAAGGAATTGAAGTCTTTTTTCCCTTTTTCAAAAGTATCTTTAGCATCGTTTTTATCTTTATTGAACTTTTGTTCCAACATCTCTAATTGAATTTTAAATTGCTCTATTTCAATTAAAGTTAAAGCATACATTCTATTTAAAGTCTCATTGGTTTTAATTTTTACTTCAATATCATGCAAGGTTAAAAGCAATTGCTTTTTTTGCTTTTTAAAAACCTCTTTGGTCTCTGCTTTTCCTAAAGCCAATTGTACACGTAGTTCGTCAAATTTGGTATTGAGTTCGTTAATTTTTTCTTTAACATCTTTTACTTTAAACTCGCTGTCGTGTATAAATTGATTAAATTTCTTTTTAACCTCTTCATACTTATCTTGAGCTTCAGCTTTACCCAAAGCGGTTTGAACTCGAAATTCTTCTATCTCAGTGGCTGTTTTTCTAAGTGCACCAATCACTTTATCTACAAATTGAACATCCTCTTTATTTTTCATGATTATTATATTTATGATGATACTAAATGTCTAAATAAAACCAAAAACAGACAATGATAATTATCAGTTTATGTTGCATTAATCACAACCTTAAAATTATAGTTCTTTCCTTCTTTTTTAAATAATACTTATCAACCCTGTGACATGACTTTTATCATTTTGTTCATCAACCTTTTCTTATACATTTGGTATAGAATGTTACAATTTTAGTATGTCAGCATTACATAGTATAAAAACACAATTAAAATCTTTCTTAACAGAAATTGGAGAACTGTCATTATTCACAGGGCGATATTTTAGAGAAGCATTTAAAAGACCTTTTGAGTTTAAGGAATTATTGCGTCAATGCTATAATATGGGAAATCGTTCCTTATTATTGGTTGTTATAACAGGATTTATAATTGGACTAGTATTAACATTGCAAACTAGACCAACATTAATGGAATTTGGAGCAGTATCGTGGATGCCATCTATGGTTAGTATTTCTATAGTTAGAGAAATAGGGCCTATTATTACTGCTTTGGTCTGTGCTGGCAGAATTGGTTCTGGCATTGGAGCCGAATTGGGCTCTATGCGTGTTACCGAGCAAATTGATGCCATGGAAGTCTCTGGAACCAACCCATTTAAATATTTGGTCGTCACACGAGTTTTGGCAGTGACATTAATGCTCCCATTGTTGGTGATTATTGGTGATGCTATAGCAATTTTTGGTTCTTTTCTGGTTGAGAACATTAAAGGCAATGTATCATTTATGCTTTATTTTAGCCAGGTGTTTGATGCTTTGGAATTTGGCGATGTAATACCTGCAACCATTAAATCGTTCTTTTTTGGATTGGCTATTGGTATTGTAGGTTGTTTTAAAGGCTTTTATTGTGAAAAAGGGACCGAAGGTGTTGGTAAAGCGGCAAATTCAGCAGTTGTATTTACATCTTTACTACTTTTTATTATAGATTTTATAGCCGTTTTTGTAACAGATATTTTTTATGACTTATGATAGAACACAATAACATATCTAACCGTGAAATTGTTCTTGAACTAAAAAATTTACACAAACATTTTGGCAAAAATAATGTGCTAAATGGATTTAACATGCAGCTATTTAAAGGTGAGAATCTGGTAATTATGGGAAAATCCGGTTCTGGCAAATCGGTGATGATTAAATGTTTGGTAGGGCTGCTGGAAGCCGATAGCGGCACAATCACTGTGATGCATAACGATATAACTAAATTAGATCAAGAAGCATTGGACATATTGCGTGCAGATATTGGATTTTTATTTCAAGGTAGCGCATTGTACGACTCGATGACCGTAAGGGAAAATTTGGAATTTCCCTTACGTCGCCATACCAAAAAATTTGGCGAGCACATCGATACCGAAACGTTGGTGGTTGAAGCACTAGAAAATGTTGGGTTGGCAAGTGCCATAGATTTGATGCCTTCGGAATTATCGGGAGGGATGAAACGTCGTGTTGCACTAGCTCGCACACTTATTTTGCAACCAAAAATTATTTTATATGATGAACCAACAAGTGGGTTAGACCCAATAACTGCTAAAGAAATAATTATTTTAATGCAGGATATTCAAAAAAAATATGGTACCTCATCACTAATAATAACACACGATGTAGATTGTGCACGAGCTATTTCAGACAGGATGATATTACTCATAGACGGTATTGATTATGCCGTTGGGACCTATACCGAACTATCGGTTTCGAAAGACCCAAAAATTAAAGCTTTTTTTAAACATTAAATATTCCCTTCGTTAAGGGAATGAATAAAAAATAGATTCAATGAAAAATACAAACTCACAAAAATTACGCTTAGGACTCTTTGTTATCACAGGCACTGTCCTGTTCATTATTGGAGTTTACCTTATAGGACAACGTGAAAATATGTTTAAAAAAACCTTTACCATAAGTGCCTTTTTTCAAAATGTAAATGGGTTACAAAATGGCAACAATGTTCGTTATTCAGGCATTGACATAGGGACAGTAAAAGATATTACCATGGTTAACGACTCTACCATAAAAGTGGACATGACTATTGACGAAAAAATGACTATTCATATAAAAAAAGATGCTATTGCCACTATTGGCTCTGATGGCCTAGTTGGAAACATGATATTGAATATTGTCCCTGGAAATGGCCATGCCAATATTATTAGCAATGGAGACACCATAGAATCTTACAGTAAAATTGGTGCTGATGACATTTTAAGCACTTTAAGCGTGAGTTCGGAAAATGCAGCCATCCTAACCTCCGATTTACTAAAAATCACAACAGCCATGATTAAAGGGAAGGGTACAGTTGGTTTGCTTTTGAATGATACGATTATGGCAAAAGATTTAAAACAATCGGTTACCAATCTTAAATTTGCAAGCAGAAGTGCCACAAATACCATAAACGAACTAAACACCATTATTTCATCACTTAAAACAAACAACGAAACTGTTTTGGGTATGCTAATTAACGATACGCTCTCAGGAAAAAAGTTAAAAGACATTATTGGGCATCTTGAAACATCTAGTGCTGAGGTTGAAAATGTTTTGGCAAATATCAATACTGCTGTTGATGATTTTAATTCAAGCGACGATGGTGCTTATAACTATATTTTAAAAGACACATCTCTTGTAAATAGTCTAAAGTCCACACTTAAAAATATAAATGAAGGCACCGATAAGTTTAACCAAAACATGGAAGCTTTAAAACACAATTTTTTAACAAGAGGTTATTTTAGAAAGCTGGAAAGGCAAGAGAAAAAACTTATGAGGAAGAATGATTAATTACATGAGTATTAATATTTTTTAATAATTATACAAAGATAAAAAACAAATTGCATCTTTAGAATAAGCATTATTTATGCTAACAAAACAGTAAATAACACTAGGATCAATATCGCAACTAATAGCTTAAGATAAGTTTTCATAATAGCACATTATAGGTTATAGATACTAATGTAAAAATTAAAGATTATTTGTAAAATGATATTGGTCAGTAAAGATTATTGCTTTTTACTTGTTTTTAATGGACCCTCTTTTTACCAGTAATCTCTTCTATCCTAATTAAATACACGATAGGAATATCGCCTTTGTAGATTTTACTTGAAAACTCGCTGATATAATCTAGCTTCGTATGTTCTTTTTCCATAATAACATCCTTAACACCTAATGAAAACGCATGAAGATACGCCTTGGCGTCGCTACCAAAGTGTTGTTCGAACTTACCATGAACCAATACCGATTTCCAATTGTTTACCGTAGAGATTTCGGCAACTTGAAGTGATATTGCATTGTTTTTTCTCATGGCTGCTATTTTATGACCCTCACCCGAGTAACAAATAATAGCTTTGTTAACTTGGTCGTAATAATAGGTAATTGGCACCACATAAGGTTTGTTTTTATATATGTACGAGAGGTGTCCTATGTAATTGTTTTCAAGGATAAAATCGCATTCTTTTTGGTCTAAATTTTTTATCATCGTATTTATGGTAAAGGTTTCATGAATGGTTTTAACTTATCGATAATCGCTTTTGTGAAAAAATCTGTTTCTTCTAGTTTAGATTCTCCAGTAATTGCATCAACGCCTTCCATTTTATAAGAACCCTGTCCAGATGTTGTTAACACAATAATTTTGTCTTTTTCGGTTGTTGTTCTATTAATAAACTCTTTAACCACAAGTGGAGGTTTCCAGTTTTCCCAAGTATGAATTAACACCACAGCATTAAAATTTTTAGGATTAATTTCTGGTAACGAAGACACATCAATAACTTTTATAAAAATTGAGTCTTGCTTAAAATGATTAACAAGGTTGTTGGTAACTGCATTTTTAAAATCACTGCCTTGGGTGGCAATAACAAGTTTACGGTTGTACTCGGAAGAATTTACTTGAAACTCTTCAGCTTTTTCCATAGAATACTCATACTTATACCATATGACAAGTAGCGATAAAAGTAGAACCAAGGATAAAATAAATAGCACTATTTTATTTTTGGAAGACATAACTGCAATTATTAAACTTAGGTAAGTTATTTAATATTTACATTTTAGACTATGATATTAATCAGTCTCCTGTTTTAAGTTCTATTAGTGTAATCTCTGGTCGCATACCTAATCTTCCAGGAAACCCTAACCAACCCAAGCCTCGATTAACGTGCAAGTATTGATCCTTGTTATTGTATAAACCAGCCCAATGTTTGTATTTATATTTAATTGGGCTCCATTGCTTGTTTTTTAGCTGAAATGCTGCCTGCATCCCATGTGTATGTCCAGATAATGTTAATGCGATATTTGTATCGTGTATAACTTCTTCACTCCAATGTGACGGGTCGTGGGATAATAATATTTTAAAAGGAATCGTTTCTACATTAGCAATAGCTTTTTGTAAATTACCATATTGTTTAAAAGGTGGATTTCCCCAATTTTCGACACCTATAATGGCGATTTTATCAGTGTTTTTTTCAATAACATCTGACTGATTAAGTAATAAATTAAAACCGTTTTCCTTATAAAAATTCTTAATACCGTTAAAGTTTTCTTGCTTTTCTTTTTTGGTTTCCCATTCGCTATAGTCACCATAATCATGATTGCCCAAAACGGCATATTTACCCATTGTTGCCGATAATTTCCTGAACACTCTAGTCCACCCACGTAATTCCCATGCGTAATTGTTTACCAAGTCTCCAGTAAAGAAAATAACATCTGGCTTTAAATGGTTAATCTTACTTACAGCTCGATTTAATATATGAAAGCGGTAATTAAAACTTCCTAAATGTATATCTGAAATATGCACAATTCTTAAACCATTAAACGCTTTAGGCAAGTGTTTGAATTTAATTTTAATATGATAAACCTTAAAATTATAAATCGATTTAAAAATGCCATAAGCAATTACAAAAAAAGGTAAAAACCCAGAAAACAAGCCTATAAGCGGAATAACAAGAAGAGATTCTTTATCTGAAAACACAAAATTTGTAAAGAACAGAGCAGAGATAACAATTACAAAAATTATTTTAGGGATAAACGAGGATATAGTCAAACCATATAATGAAGATACCAACAATTGTTTTCTTCTTGGGTCTATATCATCCAGTCTAACCTTTAACATTATTATGGATATAATAAGTCCAATTGTAAAAACCCAAAAAGTAATATGTATGGTATTTTTTAAAAATATGGAAGTAATAAGCTTGGTAATGGATTGCAACCAATAAAAAGCAAAAATATCTACCGCTAGTATTGCCAAACACAAGAGTAAAATGGTAAATAGTGAATAGCTTCGCATTAGATTATTATTAAGGTTTTTGTGTGTTTTTAAGACGACGTTTATCTCTAAATGCCCAATAAATACCTTTTACATCCGAAGCCCAAGTATTATACATATAAATTAGTGTAATTTCCTCAAAAGTTTCTAAGAGCCCAAATCCAATCATAATATAAAACAAAGTGTAATTTGGAGCAAAAAACAAAGAATATAGAATAAAAACACTTTGTATAATTGCTGATAATTTAGCCAAATATGTATGAAACGCTGTAGCCTTACCATATTTATAATATGCAATACCCATTTGTATAATGTAAGGCACGAATGCAACACCAATTAATAGGATGTTTTTTTTGATAAATTCGTTTTCAAAAACAAGTAAACCAATTAATCCAACAACAAGTGTAATTTGGTCACCAAAAGAATCCAACTGTGAGCCTCTAGGACTTGTTATTTTAAGTTTTCTAGCCAAATAGCCATCGATAGCATCAGTTAAATAACTAATCAATAAAAGCCATGCAAAAAAGTGCCTTTTGTCCAACCATAATAGCAACACAAGAAAAGGCGCAGCTACAACTCTATAAAACGAAAACCAATCGGCTATATTAAAGTTTTTGAATGTGAGCATCTATTTTTAGTTTGTATAAAAATACATGAAACATCGTGTACTTAATATGAGAAATGTCAGTAAAAAGCTTTACTTTTTTTTAATGAACTCATCTTGACTTTTTGTGTTTAACCGAAAATGAGATAAAATTTGTCCAGATAAGACGCTTTTTGAAAGGCATAGCATCGCTACGCATAAAAAAAGTAACGAAATATGGGCGAATTTTAGCCATTTTTTAGGAAATAGAAAAAGTCAAGATGAGTTCAATGTATTTCGCAACTATCTCCACTTTTTCTAGCACCTAATTTTACTAGTATGGTTTCCAATAAGCACCATTTAGTAAATGCTGATTGCATTAAGTTTAGACCAATAAACACTGTAAACCACATCCAATTTGGGTTTACATAAACCGAAAGGGCAACACTCAATAATACCATTATACCTACAATTACTCTAAAATATGTATGTAACATTTTAATTAATTTTTAAGTTTATATAAATTTTTCTACAGGAACCACAATTGCTTTTATTGGATTATTAGTTTCCAATTGTTTATTAAATACTTTTAATAAATCGAATAAAGTATCAATGTGTTCATCATCTGTAAAAGAAAAAAACATACGCGACTCGTTCCCTCCTTTTTTACTAGGGAACCAACTTGATGTTTTTAACACAGAAGGTATGTTTTTATAACCATCAATACCTGAACTACTAAAACTCTCGATATTTGCTTTTTTGAACAACTTTAAAACATCATTTTGAAATTCTTCAACTGCTGTTACTATTACTAGTTTCATGCTTTTTAGTTTTTTATTATCTATTCGAATGCAATCAAGAACTATTTTTAACTACATAGCTCAAAGAGGTCTCGACTGCGCTCGACCAGACAGTTTATTTATAATTCTTCTTTTCTATCATATAATACACTAAAGGCACAACCAATAACGTAAGAACTGTGCTTACAATGGTTCCTCCCATTAACGAAATGGCCAAGCCTTGAAAAATTGGATCAAACAAAATTACAAATGCACCAATAACAACGGTTCCTGCAGTTAACAAGATTGGTGTGGTTCTTACTGCTCCAGCTTCAATAACAGCTTGTTTTAATGGAACACCTTCATCTAAACGCAAATTGACAAAGTCAATAAGCAAGACCGAATTTCGTACCATAATTCCTGCTAGAGCAATCATACCAATAAACGATGTTGCTGTAAAAAAAGCTCCCATAACCCAATGTCCTAGTACAATACCAACTAAGGATAATGGTATCGCAACCATCATCACAATAGGTGCTTTAAAATTCTGGAACCAACCAACAATTAATATGTAAATGATGATAATAACTCCCAAAAAGGCAATCCCTAAGTCTCTAAAGACTTCAAGAGTAATTTGCCATTCACCATCCCATTTAACTGTATAATCATGTTCAAATTCTGGCTGATTCAAATACAGTTCATTCATGTTATAACCCTTAGGTAGGTCAATAGCTTTTAACTTATCTTCCATTCCTAATATGGCATATACAGGACTTTCCAGTTCACCAGCCATATCTGCCATTACATATACCACACGTTTCTGGTTTTTTCTATAAATGCTTTTGGCTCTTGTGTTTTTTTGAATATCCACCAAATCTGCAATAGGAATCATGTTCCCATGTTGCGATTTCACATTTAGTTGTGAAATATCTAAAATGGTCGATTTCTCTTTTTCATCTAAAGCTAAAATCAAACCTACTTGATTGGCAGCATCTTCATCATATAAAGTTGTAATAGCTTTATTAGACAGTGCCATATTCATGGTATAGGCAATTTGCTTTGGTGCTACGCCATATAACATGGCTTTTTCTTTATCTATCACAAACTCATATTCTACTTGGTCATCTTCAACCATCCAATCGATATCCACAACATCTGTTGTGTTCTTTAAAATGTTTTTAACGGCGTTTGCTACTTCAATCTGTTTATCATAATCTGGTCCATATACCTCAGCCACAATAGTTGACAAAACTGGAGGACCAGGTGGCACTTCTATCATTTTTACATTGGCTTCAAACTTTTTTCCAATTGCCTGAATATCATCACGCATTGATTTTGCAATGTCGTGACTTTGCGTACTTCTATCGTTTTTGTCGGTTAGGTTCACTTGTATATCTGCCATATTACTTCCACCACGTAAATCGTAATGTCTAACCAACCCATTAAAAGTTATTGGAGCTGACGTCCCAACATAACTCTGGTAATTAACCACTTCTGGTCTGGTAGATAAGTATTGAGCTATTTCTTTGGTTACAACACCTGTTCTTTCAAGGGTTGTCCCTTCTGGCATGTCTATGACTACCTGAAATTCGTTTTTATTATCGAAAGGCAGCATTTTTACTGCAACCGACTTAGTGAAGAATAAGCTTACCGAGCCCATTAACAATAAGAATGTAATTCCTAAAAATAGCCAACGCTTGGTTTTGTTTTCAATTAAAGGAGTTTCAAGTTTTGAATAGATTTTGAAGATAAATGTTTCCTCCATTGATTTTTCAACCTTTTTGGTCTTCTTCTTTTTATCCTTCCCACGAAGGAAAATATAGCCTAAATAGGGCGTTATGGTCAATGCCACAAATAAGGAAAGTAACATGGCTATGGATGCTCCTATTGGCATCGGACTCATATATGGACCCATTAAACCAGATACAAATGCCATTGGCAATACCGAAGCGATAACTGTAAAAGTTGCTAAAATGGTTGGATTACCAACCTCGTTAATTGCATAAAGTGCTGCTTGTTTAAAGGGCAAGCGTTTCATTTTAAAATGACGATGCATGTTCTCGGCAATAATAATCGAGTCATCGACGACAATACCTGTTACAAACACCAAGGCGAATAACGTAATACGGTTAAGTGTGTAATCGAGCATGTAGTAACTTAAAAGCGTTAAGGCAAACGTAATTGGCACTGATAAAAATACCACCAAGCCTCCTCGCCAACCCATTGCGAGCATCACTACGAGCGTTACAGCTATAATAGCTCCAATAAGGTGCATTAGCAATTCTGACACTTTTTGAGAGGCTGTTTCACCATAATTTCGTGTCACTTCAACATGGACATCATCAGGAATAAGTGTTTTTTTTAAATGTTCGACTTTATCAAGAATCACATCAGAGATTTTCATAGCATCAGCTCCTTTACGTTTGGCAACAGAAATGGTTACTGCTGGATATTCCGATTTATAAGTTTCTGCTTTTTTGCTTGCTTTACCAAACCCTAAAGACACGTATTTGTTAGGGATTTCTGGACCATCTACAAAAGTGGCAATTTGTTTTAAATAAATTGGCTGGTCTTGTTGTACGCCAACCACTAAATTCTCAACATCTGTAACAGTTTCTAAAAACTTTCCTGTGGTCACCAAAAATTCAGTATCGTTTTTATTGAATTTTCCAGAACTTAATTGCTGGTTGTTGGCATTTATCATTTCTGAAACAGATAGAAAATCCAAGCCACTAGCTACTAATTTGTCTTTATCCAATACTACACGTAATTGACGGTCTCTACCTCCAATTTTTTGAGTTACAGCTACATCATTAATCTTTTCAATTTCACTAGTTAGTTCCTGTGCCATTTGGCTGAGTTGAAAATCGTCATAGTTTTCACTCCAAAGTGTTAATCCTAGCATTGGCACATCGTCAATCGCACGTGTTTTTACCAATGGAAAGGTAACTCCTTGTGGCATTTGGTCCATGTGTTTATTGATTTCGTTATAGAGTTTCACAAACGAACGCTCAATATCTTCACCTACATAAAACTGAACAATGACCATTCCTTGCTCTTTCATGGATGTAGAATAGACATATTCCACGCCTTTAATATTGGAAATTAGTTTTTCTAATGGCTTTATAACACGAGACTCCACTTCTGTTGGACTAGCTCCTGGATAACCCACAAAAATATCTGCAATTGGCACGTCTATTTGTGGTTCTTCTTCTCGTGGAATTAAAAACGAGCTGTACACTCCAACAACCATAAACACGATCATTAAAAGTACTGTAAGCTTTGAACCTATAAAGCTTTTGGCTATTTTACCTGCTAAACCTTCTTTCATATCCTATCCCTAACCCTTTCCATTGGAAAGGGAATTTTTATGGGTGTATTTTAGTTAATAATTTTTTAAATTCTAATATCTAATTCCTATATACTTAAAACTGCGACAGATTACTGAATACTTATTTTTGCTCCATTAAACAATTTTCCCTCAGCTGAAAGTATGTATGATTCACCAGTGGATAAACCAGATAATACTTCTACTCTATCACCATAGGTTCTCCCTAAACGCAACCAACGCAATAATGCTGTATTGCTTTGACTAACTGTGTACACACCAGATAATTGCCCTTTTGTTATTATGGCTTCCGTAGGAATTAAAACCAATTTAGCAGTTGATTTTTCATCAATTGGAAATTGTACAGTTACAAACATGCCTGAAAGTATATTGACATCGCTTTTATCTAAAGCAATTTTTACTAGAAATTGGCCACCTGTATGTTTGGCAGAAGTACTTATCTCTGTAACCTTTCCTTTTATTGTTTTATTTATTGATTTTACTATAACATCAACTGTAACACCTTTTTTTATTTTTGAAATTTCAGTTTCTGGTACCATAGCTACAACTTCAAATTTTCCAGGCGACTCAACTGATAGTAATGGTTGTCCAGGGTTTGCCATGTCTCCTTGTTTAACTGTTTTAGATGTAACTACTCCACTAAAAGGAGCCGTAATATTTGAATATGCAAATTGTGCATTTACTTCGTTTTTCATCTGTTTGGCAGCTTCCAATCGTGCTTTAGCCATTTCATATCGTGCTGTTATATCGTCTAGCTCTTTTTGTGATGCACTATTGTTTTCAAACAGATTCTTAAAACGATTGTAGTCTTTTTGCGCATTATTATAAGCTGCTGTTGCTTCTGTAATACTTGCTGAGGCTTGAGCTCGTTTGGCTTGTAAATCGGCATTATTTATAGATATTAATAGCTGACCCCTTTTTACTTTATCACCAACATTTACATAGACCTTGGAAACAAAACCCAAGATGCGTGTACTTAAATCGGCACTATTAACCGATTGAATTTTACCGCTAACAGCTAAAAATGGATTATTATTATTTGCCGATACATTGTTGACTTTCACCACGATTGGTGGTGAATTATCTTCAACTGTTTTCTTGTCCTTGCTTCCACAACTTATCATGAATAATGATAATGTGAAAATGGCTAATGTGTATGTGTATTTTTTCATCTTAAAATATGTTTTCTAATTTTTATTTTTTTAACACCTTCCGTCCTGCGGACACCTTCCTCGAGGAAGGAGTTTATTGTACTTTTATGTTACTTATTGTCTAAACTGAATACTGCAACTGTTTACTGTCAACTTTTTATTCTTTAGTTAAAAAGTTTAAATAGGCTTGTGCGTAATTGTATTCAAAAATGGTTTGGTAATACTCCAATTGTTTTTGAGCATACTGTGTTTCAGCCATTAATAAATCTGAGGTTTTTTCTAATCCTTCTTTAAACCTGTCTGTTCTAATCCTTAATGATTCTTTAGATTGTTTAAGTGCTAATTGTGTTAAGTTCAATTTACTTTCGGCATCAGTTAGTATACGCTTGGCCTTATGTAATTCTAAATTACTTTGCGATACATATTGTTCATATTCTAGCTTAGATTTATCAAATTCGGCTTTGCTCTTTTGTGCTTTTCCGAAGCGTTTGGAACCTTCAAAAATGTTCCAGCTTAATTGAGCTCCAAACAAGTATCCATTTGCATCGCCTTGAAAAATTTGATCATCGTAAAGCTCATAACTTCCAAAAGCATTTAATCGTGGAAGAAAAGCCATTTTATCGGCTTTGTTCATAGCCTCATAAGCATCTAGAGCAAGAAGCATCGCTTTAATATCGGAACGATTTTTGGTAATGCTTTTATTAGCGTATAAATTAACATTAGAAACTGTTAAACTATCTATTGGTTGTAGTATAACATTGGTATTTGTGTTCATTAAAAAAGACAAATAATTTGATGCATTTTCTATATTACTTTTTGCTGTTTGCAATTGGTTTTTAATTTCGGTAAGCCTAACTTCAACAGACAAAACATCGGCTCGTTGCAAGTAACCTTGCTTGAAGCTGTTATCGGCTATTTTTTTATTTTCATTAGCAGTTTTCAATGCAAGTTCCAACACCTCGACACCTTTATAGGCTAGTTGCAACTGCATATACGCTTTATCGACTTCAAACATTAAATAATCTGTAGTTCGTTTGGTTTGCAAGGACATCGCTTCCATTTTGGATCTGGCAGCTTTACGTTGATAAATGCCATCTACATTAATTAATGGTTGTTGAATTTCGATTTTAGTTGCATAATTCTCAATTTGAGAAGGGTTATTTAACAAGCTAGGATTGAAATCGTTTTGAGTTAGGATTTCTTGATTTAATTTGGACCCAAAAGCCATCAATGGGTTTGTGGTTGCAATTCCAGTATGTGATGCTGTAATGTTTGGTAAAAAAATAGCATTGGTTTGCCTATAGTCTGCTCGTGCTTGAACAAATTCCTGTTCCGAAATTTTAATTGATAGGTTTTCCTTAGAAACCCTATTTAAAACATCTGCTTTTGAAATTGGAACAGTCTCTTGAGCCTTTACCACCACTGTGATTAGTGAAAGTATGAGGGTTAATATATATGTATTGCGTTTCATTATGTTTTTAATTTGATGCGAAATTAAGTTTTTAAAGAACCTGTGTCAGTAACCATTGTTACGTGGTTATGTAACCAATGTTACCTAACAATCGATAAATTAATTCGTCAAGAGAATCCATTTGTATTGATTTTATATTATTAATAATTAACCAAATAGACTGATATATATCATTGCTGTACCTAATCGCATGAAATAATTTTGAGGTATAAAAAATTAACAACCCATGAAAAGCGCAAAATTTATAAGTATCGTCATTTTACTAGGTGCTTTTTTAAGTCTAGAAAGTTGTGGCCCAGTTATTATTTCATCAAGGCCAAGCCACCCAACACCACCTTGGTTTTATCCAAATAGAGTTGTAAATATTAGATATGTTTACTTTCCGGATTATACTATTTATTACGATTTAACCTTACGTGAGTATATTTATCTTGATAATGGTGCTTGGATAAGCGTGAGTGTTTTGCCAACAAGGTTTAATGGAATTAATCTAAGGCGAACAAAACAAGTTAGGGTTCAAGATTATTATGGTAATGATATAAGAGACTACCATTCGAGAAGTAGAACTCCAATTAAAAGCAGGCGCAAGAACTAATTTTAAATTATTTTTTTACATCTATTTTTAACTCTGGAACCTTAATTAGTTCTACTGTTGCAGATGCTAAAATTACTTTGCCTTTGGTTTTTTCTATTTCAGTTCTTATGGAATCGTTTAGTAAATGTTTGGTAATCCGTCTTTTCTTAAAATCGACAATATAGCGTAGGTTAAATTGGATCCAATTATCTGTAAGCGTAATAGCCAATGTTGGATCTACTTGTGCGTCTTCTATATAGTATTTACTAACCACATCTTTCCATTGGGATTTTGAGTTTGCTGTATATTCTGCCAATGTTTCGGAAGCTATTTTTATAATAATTGATTTTGCCAAATCTATGTCAGAGCCATATCTAATTGGCAAATTAAATTCATCCCAAATAAAGGGAAAGTTTTGTGAATAGTTATAGATAGGCCCTTTAAAAACAAAGGCATTGCTCAATTTTACAATACGTCCACTATAATTGTCACTGCTTACCCATTGGCCAATTTCCATCATGGTTGTGTAAACACTATCCACATCAATAACATCGCCTTTAATCCCATTAATTTCAATGCGATCTCCAGGTGCATAGACTTTCACCAAAAATATATACAGTGATCCTGCTATGCCTAATATTAATTCTTGCAGCGTAAAAGCCATTCCTGCGGTAAACAAACCTATTATGAGCGTAAAGTCTTTAATAGTTCCTGTAAAATAGGTAATTGCAATAATCACCAACAAAATATACCCAAAAATTTCGACGCCTTTTTGAGATTTATATCGTATCGCTGCATTTGGTATGGTTTTTTTTAACTGTTTCCTTAACAACCTAACTATAATGAGGATTATTATAGCTAAAATGAAAAATTTTATAATGCTCCATACCAAAGGGTACTCCTTTATCCATTGCTCTATTTCCGCTATTTCCATCGTTTAATGATTATTCGAAGTTTTCATAAAAATTCAACTTGTTTTTTAGCAGTACAATTTCATCCTGTAACGACTCCACTTGCTTTAACAGGTTATAAATGGCATCAATACCTTCTAGGTTTATTTCGAGATCGTAGTGCAAACGCATCATCTTTTCGACTTCCTGTAGTTGGGTAACTTTTAAATAATTTTCATGCTTGGTGATTATTATTTCAACTAATTCGTACTCATTCAATGCATTAATAAATGTTATTGGAACATTATAATGTTTACAAAACTGTTGTATTGAAATTAGATTTTTTGTTTCCATGTTATCTCAATTTTGATAATTCTGTAAAGAGTTCTTTTTCTTTGGCTGTAAGGTTTGTTGGTGTTTTTATATTATAAGTAACATACAAATCACCATATTGTCCTTGTTTTTTATACTTCGGAAAGCCTTTTCCTTTAAGTTTTACTTTTGTCCCGTTTTGGGTTTCTGGTTTTACAGTCAACTTCACTTTTCCATCAAAGGTATTTACGGTAATCTCTCCACCCAAGAGTGCTTTATACAAATCTAAATCTACCGAAGTGTATAGATTGTTGCCATCTCTTTTAAATGGTGTTGAGTTCACAATTGAAAACTGAATGTACAGATCGCCATTTGGGCCTCCATTAACACCTTTTCCTCCATGTCCTTTTATTTTTATGACTTGACCATTTTCTACTCCAGCTGGAATGGTAATGCGTATATTTTTGTTGTTTACTGTTAACGTACGTTTACGGGTCGTGTAAACATCTTTGAGATCGAGCTGCAATTGGGCATTAAAATCCTGCCCTCTAAATCTGGCTTGTCTCCCTTGTGTTCTTGATGACCTGCCACCGAACATGGACTCGAAAAAATCTGAAAAATCTTCTTCTGAGTGTCCTCTAAAGCTACCTTGAGAGCTTTGTTGATGAGCGTATTGTTGCTGCTTCGCTTTTTGGTAGTCTTCAGCATGTTGCCAATGTTCGCCATATTGGTCGTACTTTTTTCTATTTTCAGGATTGCCCAATACTTCATTGGCTTCGTTAATTTCCTTGAATTTCTTTTCAGCTACTTTATCGTTAGGGTTTAGGTCTGGATGGAACTTACGAGCCAGTTTTCGATAGGTCTTTTTTATATCCTTCTCGGTTGCGTTTTTAGGGATTCCCAATATTTTATAATAATCTATATATGCCATTATGCTTTTCTATGGGCTTTAATGTATTGTGCAAGTATTAGCTTGAGGCTTTCCAAATAATCTTCCATAACGTTTATACTCATTTTAGGATGAATTGCCGATGGTATGGTTATAGGGTTTTCATCTAACATTGCATATAATTCAGGATAATTGGTCTCAATATTAGTTG
>CALZKX010000145.1 GCA_945788155.1 uncultured Flavobacteriaceae bacterium | reverse complement strand
CTAAAATTGATGCATTTTTAGAGCTTGTTAAAGAAAGAAATGGTGGAGAGCCAGAATTTATGCAGGCAGTGCACGAAGTTGCGGAAACGGTAATCCCGTTTATTGAAGAAAACCCAAAATACCAAGGCAAAATGCTACTTGAAAGAATGGTGGAGCCAGAGAGGACCATTATTTTTAGAGTACCATGGGTTGATGATAATGGGAATACCCAAGTAAATAGAGGCTTTAGGGTTGAATTTAATTCGGCAATTGGCCCATATAAAGGTGGATTGCGTTTTCACCCAAGCGTAAATTTGAGTATCCTTAAATTCTTGGGCTTTGAACAAGTATTTAAAAACTCTTTGACCACTTTGCCTATGGGAGGTGGTAAAGGAGGATCGGATTTTAATCCAAAAGGGAAATCCGATAACGAAGTAATGCGTTTTTGCCAATCATTTATGAGTGAACTTTTTCGTCATATTGGTGCTAACACAGATGTTCCCGCAGGAGATATTGGCGTTGGAGGACGCGAAATAGGGTTTATGTTTGGGCAATACAAAAGACTTAGAAATGAATTTACAGGTATATTAACTGGTAAAGGGCTAGCATATGGAGGTTCTTTAATTAGACCTGAAGCTACAGGCTATGGAGCCGTTTATTTTGCAAAAAACATGCTAGCAACAAAAGACGATTCTTTTAAAGGGAAAACAGTTGTTATTTCTGGATCTGGAAACGTTGCACAATATGCTTGTGAAAAAGCAACTGAATTAGGAGGAAAAGTTGTTACCTTATCGGATTCTTCAGGGTTTGTTCATGATGCTGATGGTATTAACGCCGATAAACTAGCGTTTATAATGAATTTAAAGAATGTTAAAAGAGGAAGAATAAGCGAATATGTTACGCAATATCCTTCTGCAACATTCCATGAAGGTAAGCGACCTTGGTCTATTTCTTGTGATATTGCCATGCCATGTGCAACACAAAATGAGTTAAACGAAGAAGAAGCAAAAACGTTAATATCAAACAATGTAATAGCTGTTGCTGAAGGAGCTAATATGCCAACAACACCTGAAGCTATTGAAGCATTTCAAAAAGCAAAAGTGTTATTTTCACCAGGAAAAGCATCTAATGCTGGAGGCGTAGCAACATCAGGGTTGGAGATGAGCCAAAACTCATTACGATTAAATTGGACAAGAGAAGAAGTTGATGCAAAGCTTAATAAAATCATGGACAATATCCATGAATCGTGTGTAAAATATGGCACAGAAGCAAATGGTTATATTAATTATGTAAAAGGAGCCAATGTAGCAGGTTTTGTTAAAGTTGCCGATGCTATGTTAGATCAAGGAGTTGTTTAAACAATAAAGAAACCAAGTAAGTTTTAAAGCTTCCAGGTTTCTGGAAGCTTTTTACTTTTAATATATATGATTTTACAGTATTTGTCGTTAGTTATAAATATATTTGAATATTGCAATAAATACATGACAAAGAAGTTTCTTATAATCATTTTTACTCTTTTCAGCATTTTTCTTTCAACTGCTCAAAACACATCTCTTCTTTGGGAAGGACATTTTTCATATTTAAACATTAAAGATGTTGTTACTGGCCAAGAAAAGGTTTATGCAGCATCCGAGAATGCTATTTTTAGTTATGATTTTATTTCTCAAGAGCTTGAAACAATTTCAACCATAAATGGATTGTCGGGTGAATTAATTTCAACCATTCACTATAGCGAAAGCTATAATTTACTTGTTATTGGATATGAGAATGGACTAATTGAAATATACAACCCTTTAAATGAAGAAGTTACAACTGTAGTCGATATTTTAGACAAAAACACAATTACTCCCAATAGTAAAAAAATCAACCATTTTAGCGAGTTAAATGGCAGTATTTATGTTGCAGCCGATTTTGGAGTTTCAGTTTATGATTTATCTAGATTAGAGTTTGGTGATACTTATTTTATTGGTAATGGAGGGTCGCAAATACAAGTAAATCAAACCACAATTTTTAATGGTTACCTTTATGTAGCTTGTGAAGATAATGAAGGTATTAAAAGAGGCCTATTAAATAGCCCAAACTTAATAGATTTTCAAGAATGGGAGCAAATATCAACAGGAAATTTTAACGGAATTGAGACTGTTTTAGATACATTATATTGCACTTCAACCAATAGAAGCATATACGAAATAAATGGGACAACCCTTAATCAATTATTGGTATATTCTAGCCAACCATTAGATTTAAAAAGCTCAAACGATCAATTAATTGTAACTACTCAAAATAATGTTTACGTCTATGATGCTGGGTTTAATTTATTGGCAAACCCTACGCAAACTACTGAGTTTGATACAACGTTCACTAGTGCTTCGGTAACTCAAGAAGGTATTTATATTGGAACCACTGATTTTGGAGTTTTAAAAACAACCCAAGCAAATGTGTCAACGTTTCTTGAGATTCATCCTGATGGACCGTCAAGAAACAACGTGTTTTCAATTACATCGGGATTTGGAAATGTATGGATTTCTTATGGAGGTTACGGAAGATTTTACGAGCCAGATCCAGCACTAAGACATGGTGTAAGCCAGTTATATGACGAACAATGGAATAATATCCCTTATGATAATGTGTTTGGGTTACGAAATTTAAATGCCATATCTATTAATCCCTTAAATCCTCAACAAGTATTTATTAGTTCTTTTCATGATGGCATGTTGGAAATTAACGATGGGGTTGCCACACAAAAGCTGGACGAAGCTAACAGCGGTTTAGAGTCTTTAATTTTTCCCCCTAATCTAAATTATAAAAGCATTAGGGTTTCTGGAACTACATTCGATGATAATGGCGTATTGTGGTCTCTAACGGGTTTGGTTGATAAGCCTTTAAAAGCGTTTGATCTTAATTCTAACTCGTGGAGAAGTTTTGATTTCACCCAACTTATTCCTGATGCGTTATACGATAGTGTTGGCTTTAAAGAGCTGTTATTTACGCCATCAGGCGATATACTTATAGCCTCTTTTTCTTTTGGTGTTATTGGTTTTAAGGAAAATGGGGGCAATTTTATATTTAAAAATGTAACTCAAGATCCAGGCAATTTACCAGATAAATCTGTTAGAGCCATAGCCTTGGATAAAGGAGGTCAACTATGGATTGGGACAGATATTGGATTGAGAGTGCTTTATAACACTTCAGGATTTTTTAGCGATGAAATTTTAACCACTAATGAAATCGTGATACTGGACAATGGTATTCCCAGAGAGCTACTACAAGATCAATTTATATCCGATATTAAGGTAGATGGATCAAATAATAAATGGGTAGCAACTATTGGCGCTGGATTATTTTATTTTTCACCCGATGGACAACAAACAATTTATCATTTTACTAAAGGTAATTCACCACTTCCATCAAACAATGTCAACGACCTAAGTATAGATGACGTAAAAGGAGTAGTTTATATTGGTACCGATAAAGGATTGGTGTCCTTCAACTCTGGAGGGTCGGCACCGACCAAAGAACTTGTTGACGCTTATGTGTACCCTAATCCTGTAAGGCCAGGATTTAACATAGTTGCTGAAAAAATAAAAATTAAGGATATAACAGATAATGTTAATATTAAAATCACAGATATTGAAGGTAATTTAATAGCCGAAGCACAGTCTAGAACCAATACAAGATATAGAGGCTATAATCTTGAAATAGATGGTGGCACAGCCTACTGGAATGGAAAAAATATGGCAAATAATATAGTTGCTTCCGGTGTGTATCTTGTTATGATTTCCGATATGGAATCCTTTGAAACAAAAGTCTTAAAGCTAATGATAATTAGGCAATGATAGTTTCTACAAAAGCCATTGTTTTATCAAAAATCAAGTACAAAGACCATGACCTCATCATTAAGTGCTACACCCAAAATTTTGGCGTCATCTCATACCTAGTAAGACATGCTTTAAAAACAAGAAAAGGAAAGTTTAAATCCGCTTATTTTCAACCTTTAAGCTTGTTAGAGATTGAAGCAGACCACAAAGAAAACCGTTCTTTACAATATTTAAGAGACATAAAACTTCACGTTTATTACAGCTCGTTACATACCAACGTTATTAAAAGCACCATAGCCATGTTTTTATCTGAAGTATTATCGAGCATTTTAATTGAAGAAGAAAAAAACGAAACCCTGTATAGTTTTTTGGAAACCACTATGATATGGTTTGATGAAACCAAGACAAACACAAATTTCCACCTCCTTTTTTTAACACAGCTTACAAAATATCTAGGATTTTATCCTGAAAGCCCTAAAACTGCAACCCATAAATACTTTAATTTGGAAGAAGGCAAATTCCAGAGTACCAAAACAAACATGTACTGCATTACAGGCGATAATTTAACAATGCTTAAAAAGTTTTTAGGCATAAAATTTGATGATAGTAAGTCGTTGGAAATAACTTCGTCTCAAAAACGCGATTTTTTAAGTATGATATTACTCTATTTTAAGCTACATTTGGACGGATTTAAACACCCAAGATCTATATCAATTTTAAATCAAGTATTTAGTTAAGATATGAGAAGCCTTTGTTTCTTTTTTTTATGTTTTTTTAGTCTCTTCACCAGTGCCCAGGAAATTACAGTTTTAGATGCAACCACGAGCGAATCTATTTCGGGTGTAGCTGCGTATAATACGAATAAAACTAAGAGCACTATTTCAGGATTAGATGGAAAAATAATGCTTGATATTTTTTCTGAAAACGAAAAAATAATATTTCAGCATATCACATATATTACCACAACCCTTGTCAAATCAAACATTACAAACATTATCTACTTAAAGTCTAAGCCACATGATTTAGATGAAATTGTAATTTCGGCGTCAAAATTTGAGCAAAGCAAAAAAGAAGTGCCCCAAAAAATAATGAGCATCAAAGCAGAAGATGTCGTTTTTAGCAACCCTCAAACCAGTGCCGATTTACTTCAAAATTCAGGACAAGTTTTTATTCAAAAAAGTCAATTAGGTGGAGGTAGCCCTTTAATAAGGGGTTTTTCTACAAATAGATTGCTTATTTCGGTTGACGATGTTAGAATGAATACCGCAATTTTTAGAGGAGGTAACGTACAAAATGTAATTTCAATTGATCCGTTCACTATCGAAAGCTCAGAGGTGATTTTGGGAGCAGGATCGGTTATTTATGGAAGTGATGCTATTGGAGGCGTTATGAATTTTTATACCAAAAAACCTAAGCTATCTCAATCAGATTCGTTGTTTGTTAAAAGCAATGCCATTTTAAGATTCTCAACAGCATCGAATGAAAAAACAGGGCATATAGATTTTAATTTGGGCTATAATAAATGGGCTTTTTTAACAAGTGTGAGTTATACAGATTTTGATGATTTAAAAATGGGAAAATTTGGCCCAAAGGATTATTTACGAAATGAGTACGTTCAAACAAATAATGGCGTAGATGTTATTGTTAAAAACGACGACCCAAGAACTCAACGATTTACTGGATATAATCAAATTAATTTCTTGGAAAAAATCCATTATAAAGTCAATGATAAATTACATTTTGATTTAGGGTTACATTACTCGGCAACATCCAACTATCCAAGATACGATAGGCTTATTAGATATAGTGATAATGAGTTGCGTTCTGCCGAATGGAATTATGGACCTCAAAAATGGTTTATGGGAAACCTTAAAATGACCACCTTGAGCAGTAAATCTAATTTATACGATAATTTTAAGATTGCAGTAGCCTATCAAAATTTTCAAGAAAGTAGAATCGATAGAAACCTGTATTCTGATTCTAGGAGGACTAGAGAAGAAAATGTCGATGTGTTAACTGCCAATGTGGATTTTGAAAAATCTCTATCGG
>CALZKX010000144.1 GCA_945788155.1 uncultured Flavobacteriaceae bacterium | reverse complement strand
TCTAAACACGAATCGTAAAATGTTCTTTTTCTTGCTCTTTCCTAAAAAACACAAATCCCCAAAAAAATGTATCGATTGTTACTGTTACTTTTGGATGCTGTTTTATTGTTTCCCAAGCTTCGGTCATACCTTTTGACCAGTAAATATCATCAAAAATATATACTGAATCGTTATGTGTTTTTTGAAGAAGCGTTTCAAAATAATTTAAAGTGGCTTCACTTTGATGATTGCCATCAAAGAACACCAAATCTAATTTTGTTTGGTCTAAATTTTTAATGGCTTTTTCAAAATCACTATTAATAACTTTTATATTTGTTAAACCCTGTTTTTCAAATTGTTCTTTAGTGGATTTTGAAATATTGGAGCATCCTTCAATGGTAGCGATTTTAGCATTCGAATTCCCTAAACCCATAGCTTGTGTGCCAATGCCTAGAGATGTTCCTAATTCCAGTATATTATTACTGTCGAAATATTTAACAAGCCTATAGAGCAACTTGGCTCTTTTAAATGTTGTTCCTGATTTTTTTGCAATGCTTGAAATGCGTCTTTTGTTGCTTTTCATGTTTCTAGAACCAGCTCCTAAATCGACCACTTCAATATGTTTGTGATTATTGAGTAAGTTTTTTTGGTAAGTAATTAGATTAGAATAATCTTCAAACTTAGATTTATCATACAAGCATTTAGTTATTAAATCATACACAAAAGGTGAGTGCACACCATGTTGGTTGGTAGAGCGCAAAAGAAATTTTAAATATGCTATTAATGGGTACCACATATTAGTTTTCTAGTTTTTCGAGCAATTCCAGCCAACGCAACTCTTTTTCTTCGATGGTTTCTATAATTTGTTGTAACTCTGCTGAAAGCTCATTTATTTTTTCTGGAGAAAGAGTTTCGTCATTAAACTTGGCTTCCAACTCTTTTTTATCAAATTCTAAGGTTTTGAGTTTGCTCTCGATGTTTTTTAACTCCTTTTGTTCGTTATAAGAAAGCTGGCTATTACTATCTTTTTTCCATTGTTTTTTTTCTGATTTATTTTCAGTTGACTCTTTAGGAATGCTATCTTCGTAAGTTCTAAAATCACTATAGTTTCCTGGAAAATCATCAATAACGCCTTGTCCTCTAAAAACAAAAAGGTGGTCAACAATTTTATCCATAAAATAACGATCGTGTGTTACAACAAGTAAACAACCAGGAAAATCCAACAAGAAGTTTTCCAATACGTTTAGTGTTACGATATCCAAATCGTTTGTTGGCTCATCTAGAATTAAAAAATTTGGATTTTGTATAAGAACTGTGCATAAGTACAAGCGTTTGCGTTCGCCACCGCTAAGTTTTTCAACAAAATCGTATTGTTTTTTTCTATCGAATAAAAAGCGCTCCAATAATTGTTGCGCACTAATTTGTCGTCCCTTTTTTAAGGGTATATAATCGCCAAATTCCCTAACTACTTCAATAACTTTTTGATTTGGTTTTATAGCTATGCCACTTTGAGTGTAATAACCAAACTTAATGGTTTCGCCGAGTATGATTTTACCAGAATCTGGTTTTAAAGTATTGGTAATAAGATTTAGAAACGTGGACTTTCCAGTACCATTTTTTCCAATAATGCCAATACGTTCACCTTTTTGGAAGGTATAATCAAATTTATTAATTAACACCTTGCTGCCAAACGATTTGGATACATTGTGAAGCTCAATAATTTTGCTTCCCAAGCGTTCCATATTTATTTCCAGCTGTACTAAATGATCTTCTCTACGCTTATGAGCACGTTCTTTTATTTCGAAAAAATCATCGATTCTGGATTTAGATTTTGTGGTTCTCGCTTTAGGTTGCCTGCGCATCCAATCTAACTCTTTTTTATAGAGTTGTTTGGATTTGTTGGTCTCTACAGCTTCTTGTTCTATACGCGCTTCTTTTTTCTCAAGATAGTATGAATAACTTCCTTTGTAATTAAATATCTCCCCTTGGTCCAACTCAATTATTTCATTACAAACACGTTCCAAAAAATAGCGATCGTGCGTAATCATGAAAAGGGTAATGTTTTCTTTAGCGAAGAAGGTTTCCAGCCACTCTATCATTTCTAGGTCTAGGTGGTTTGTTGGTTCGTCCAATATCAACAAATCGGGTTTGTTTATCAAGGCATTTGCTAGAGCCAATCGTTTTTTTTGGCCACCAGACAATTGCGAAACTTTTTGTTTTAAATCCTCAAGACCTAGCTTAAATAATATTTGCCTGTACAGAGTTTCAAAATCCCAAGCATTAAAACGTTCCATGGCTTCAAACGCTTTTTGATAAGCTTCTTCGTCTTCAGGGGTTTTTAAAGCTTTATGATAGGTATTGATGACGTTTAAAATCGCATTATCTGAATCAAAAACAGACTCTTCTACAGTAAGGTTTCCATTAAGCTCAGGGTCTTGTGCTAGGAACGATGTTTTAAGTCCTTTTCTATAAGTAATCTTTCCGGAATCTGCTTGGTCTTTTCCAGACAAAATATTTAAAATGGTTGTTTTTCCTGAGCCATTTTTGGCAACAAAGGCAATTTTTTGATCTTTATGAATACTAAAAGATACATTTTCGAAAAGGGTTAGCTCTCCATAAGATTTTGATATGTTCTCTACTGTTAGATAATTCAAGTCGTTTTTTTGTGCAAATAAAGCATAAAAAACCAAAAAAAGCCTTAGCTGTTTTTATTTTGCTATCTAAAAGCTATATTTGTGTGTAAACAAACCGCCTCAATATGAAGAAAATATATGCTATTACAGTACTCGTTTTAAGTGTTTTAGCATTTTCGTGTGTTCCCCAAAAAGATACCTTGTACTTTCAAAACAAAGGAAGTGCTATTGATGAGCCTCATATAATTTCTGAAGTTCAAAAACCATATCGCATACAAGTAAATGATATATTGAATATTCGAGTAAAAGCCTTGGATCAAGCACTTGTAAATATGTTTAATCCAGCTGGCGATGTAAACTTGAATGCCGAAAGTGCAGAACGTGCTTATTTTGATGGGTTTACGGTAGATCTTCATGGCAATATTAGAATTCCAACCTTGGGTACAATTAGCGTACTTGGATATACAACCGAAGAGATTGAAAAAATCATTGAAAAAAAATTACTTGAAGAAGAGTTTAAAGAAACAGCCAATATTTTTGTAACGGTAAAATTATCCGGTTTGCGCTTTACAGTTAGTGGCGAAGTTGTGAATCCAGGGACAATTACCATGTTTCAAGAACGTGTAAATATTTTTGAAGCTATCGCCAATGTTGGCGAAATACCAATTACAGGAGATAAAAAAGATGTGATGATAATTAGGCAATACCCTCAAGGACAAAAAATACATCATTTAGATTTAACCGATGTTAATGTGATGGCATCTCCTTATTACTATATACAGCCCAATGATTTAATTTATGTAAAACCCCTTAAGCAAAAATCATGGGGAACTGGTACTACAGGAGTACAATCTTTAACAACTTTTGTGTCTTTAATAACATTGGTAACTACTACGATTTTACTTATTAAGAATTGATATCTATGAATGAAGATTTTAATATAAATGAATTACCTTCTAATTTCGATATTAAAAGCTTTGTATTTAAAGTTTTAAACTATTGGCCATTATTTGTAGTAGCCTTAGCCATTGGTTTTGGCATAGCATACTACAAAAATGCTCGCATGCAAAACAAATATGCCTTAGAGTCTTTAATTTCTGTTGAAAATGATCAAAATCCATTTTTTACTTCCAACACGAGTATTTCTTTTAATTATGGAGGCGTTACCGATAAAGTCCAAACCGTTATTACGACTTTAAAAACAAGAAACCACAACGAAAAGGTTGTCGATTCTTTGCAATACTTCATGCAGTATTTAACCCAAGGAAAGTATAGAAAAAATGACATTTATAAAAAGGTACCATTTGAGTTTCAATTAGATAAAACCAAACCTCAAATTCTTGGGCATCCAGTTTCTATAAAATTTACGAGCGATGATACTTTTGAAGTATTTGCTAATTTCGAATTAGAAACTGTCACAGGGCAGCTATATGCTTCAAAAGAACACCTAAATTTAGTAATACCACAGGAACCATTTTTAAAAACATTTAAAGTTGGCGAGGTTATTAACACATCATTTTTAAATGGAAAAATTGTACTTCCAAATGATGCTAACATAAAAATAGGTGAAGAGTATTTCTTAAATTTCTTAAATTTTGACAGTGTTGTTAATCAATACCAAAATGGGTTAAAAGTGGATACAAAACCCAAGGGGTCATCGGTCTTGAATTTAAGACTCACAGGAGCCAATAAGTCTAAAATTGTAGATTATTTAAATACTACGGTTTCAATTTTACAAAAAACACAGCTGGAACGAAAAAATTTGTATGCCACTAATACCATTAAATTTATTGATGATAGAATGGATATAGTTGGCAATGACTTAGAAGATGTTGAAGATGAGTTGAATAAATTCAGGAGTCAAAATAAAATTTTTAATATTGATGACGAAAGTGGTCGCGTCTCAGAACAATTAAGAGAGTATGAATCTATGGAAAACGATTTAAACTCCAAGATAGCTTATTTAAACTCACTACAAACCTATCTAGAAACTAAAACAGATTACACTAAAATTGCAGCACCAACCAGTGTTGGAATTCAAGAAGCTAATATTGTGGGAAGTGTACAACGTATAATTGATTTATCCATTGCACGCCAAAAACTGGAATATACAACAAGGGAAACTTCTGAACAGTTTAGAAATATAGATAGACAAATTGATGCTGAGAAAAATGTGCTGCTGGAAACAATAAAAGAAACAAAAAAAATCTTCGGAATTCAACTAAATACACTTAATAGAACTATGGCGAGTTTACAAGCTACTTTAAGCAAACTCCCAATAGATCAGCAAGAATACCTAAAAATTCAACGACGATTTAATATAAGTGAAGAAGTTTATAATGTATTTCAAACTAAGCGTAGTGAAGCATCAGTTGTTAGAGCAGCCAATATTTCTGATATTAATGTTATTGACGAAGCAAAGGATATTGGAGGTGGATTAATTGGACCTAATAAGCGTTTAAACTATCTCATTGCTTTATTTGCAGGATTACTTATTCCTTTAGTAATAATTGTAATAATTACATTTTTCGACACTAGTATTCATGCCGTAGCAGATATTGAACGATTATCCAAGATCCCAGTATTAGGTGTCATTGGAAAATATAGAAACGAAGGAAGCCTTGCAGTTTACAATCATCCAAAATCGGCAATCTCTGAGGCATTTAGGGCTATTAGATCCAGTTTAAAATTTATATACAAAACCCAAAAAATTAAAGGAACAAAAACAGTTTTAATTACATCTTCAGTTAGTGGAGAAGGAAAAACATTTTGTGCAATAAACATTGCAACTGTTTTTGCTTTAACAAACAAGAAAACAGTTTTAGTAGGCCTGGATTTACGTAAGCCTAAAATTTCTAAAGATTTTAATCTTAAAAGTGCTTTGGGAGTTGTTGATTATTTGATTGGTTCAAAAAAACTGGAAGATGTAGCACAGCCTACACATATTGATAATCTCGATATTATTTTATCTGGTTCTGTACCACCAAACCCATCAGAGTTATTGATGAGCGATGAAATGGACGTATTTATAGAAGAATTAAAACAAAAATACGATATTATAGTATTGGACTCACCTCCATTGGGCTTGGTAACCGATGCAATTGAACTGGTAGAATACGCTGATGCAACGATCTATTTAGTAAGGCAAAACTACTCCCAAAAAGAGATGCTTTCTGTTATTAATAACAAGTACAAAAAAGGAGAAGTAAAAAATATAAGTTTTGTTTTAAATTACTATACTCATAAAAAACGACAAGGTTATGGCTATGGCTACGGTTATGGCTATGGCTATGGCTATCATGATAACGAAACAAATAAAACTATCTTGAGTAAGATTAGCTCTTTATTTAAACGTAAATCTTAAATTTCGTTGATTACTAAATCACAAATAAAGCTAAAAAGAGGATTTGATATTTTATTAGCACTTATTTTAATCCCAATTGTTATATTTCCATTGATTTTTTTCTTAGTAATAGCTACAATAGAAACAAAACAGTCGGGATTATTCAAACAAAAAAGGGTTGGGCAATATGGCAATGTATTTAATATCTATAAAATAAGAACCCTAAAAAAAGGAAAACACGAGTTAGGTCAATTAGATACCTATGCAGCTCCTTTCGGTAAGTTTTTAAGAGTTTACAAATTAGATGAATTACCTCAATTGTTCAATGTGCTTTTTGGCGATATGAGTTTTGTTGGACCTCGTCCAGATATAATTGGTTTTGCTGATGAACTAGAAGGAGAAGACAAAATTATTTTAAAAATTAAACCAGGTGTAACAGGTCCAGCAACAATTAAATATAAAGACGAAGAAACCATATTAGCCCTACAAAACGACCCAGAAAATTACAATAGAACGATTATTTGGGCAGATAAGGTTGAAATCAATAAAAAGTACGTGAAAAATTGGAGTTTTTACTTAGATTTGAAGTATATACTACAATCAATTTTTTAGTTAGCTAATGAATTCAAAAGATAAAATTACCATTATTGGACTGGGATATGTTGGACTTCCCTTGGCAGTGGAATTCGCCAAAAAATACCATGTCATTGGTT
>CALZKX010000143.1 GCA_945788155.1 uncultured Flavobacteriaceae bacterium | reverse complement strand
TATATAGAAAAGCATCACAAAGAGATATAGATATATGGTCTGCTGCAAGAGATAAAGAAGAGGCCATGAAAGTTAAGGCACGCCAATTTGCTATAGACCTTAAGTTGCAAATGAAAATTTCCGATATTGAATACCAAGGCGATGCAAGTAAAGCAACATTCTATTACACTGCCGAAGAACGTGTTGATTTTAGAGAGCTCATTAAAGTGTTTGCTAAAGAGTTTAGAACTAGAATCGAAATGAAACAAGTAGGGTTTCGTCAAGAAGCAGCGCGACTAGGCGGTATTGGATCCTGCGGAAGAGAACTTTGCTGCTCTACGTGGTTAACAGATTTTCGTTCGGTGAGTACCTCATCCGCACGCTACCAGCAATTATCTTTAAACCCTCAAAAACTGGCAGGACAATGCGGAAAATTAAAATGCTGTTTAAATTACGAATTAGATACATATTTAGATGCATTGAAAAGTTTTCCGAAGACCGAAATTAAACTTCAAACAGAAAAAGGTGTTGGTGTTTGCCAAAAAACGGATATTTTTAAAGGGTACATGTGGTATGCTTACGAAGGCGAATGGATGAATTGGCACAAACTCACAACCAATCAAGCCAACGAAATAATAGAGATTAATTCTAAGAAGAAAAAAGTGACTAGCCTTGAAGAATACGCTCAGGATCTTATAGAAGACACTAAAACAGATTTTGAAAACGTTGTAGGTCAAGATAGTTTAACACGCTTTGATAGTCCAAAACGCTCAAAAAAACGTAGAAATAATAAAAGCAGAAACAAAAGAAGATCTAAAAGCAATGCGAAATAAATTTTTTTGGTTTTTGGTAATCCTTTGCATTGGGATTACAGCTTGTGATTCCAATCGTGTTTTTGACGAATATCAATCGGTTCCCAATCAATGGCATAAAGACTCTATCATAGAGTTTTATATTACACCACCAGATTCGTTAAAACCCTACGATTTATTTATAAACCTTAGAAATACAAGCGATTACAAATACAGTAATTTGTTTTTAATTGTTGAGATAAATTTTCCTAATGGGAAAAAGATAAGAGATACTTTGGAGTATGAAATGGCCAAACCAAATGGTGAGTTTTTAGGCTCAGGATTTTCTGATGTTAAAGAGAATAAACTTTGGTATAAAGAAGGTGTTGTGTTTTCTGAAGCTGGCGATTACCTGCTTAAAATTCAACACGCAATGCGTAAAAACGGACAAATTAAAGGTATAGAAAACCTTGAGGGCATTACAGATATTGGATTTAGAATAGAAACACCCCAAAACAGTAATTAATACATGGCTACAAAAAAGAAAAAAGAAAGCATAAACAATTTTTCAAAATATGTTCGTTGGTTCTGGATACTATTTGGAGCAGGAATTGTCGGGTTCTTTTTGACTTTTCAACTAGCAGCTTGGGGAGTTTTTGGCGAAATGCCAGATCATACGCAATTGGAAAATCCAAATACTAATTTAGCTGGCGAAATCATTTCACATGATGGAGAAACATTAGGGAAATTTTATCTAAACGATAATAGAACACCAGTTGATTATGAGGAGTTACCACAACATTTGGTAGATGCTTTAATAGCCACTGAAGACGCAAGATATAATAAACACGCAGGAATTGATGCTCGTGGTACTTTAAGAGCATTTGCATATTTAGGAAAAAAAGGAGGAGCTAGCACCATTTCGCAGCAATTGGCTAGACAATTATTTGTTGGTGAGCACTCACAAAATACATTAGGGAGAATTACTCAAAAATTCAAGGAATGGGTTATTGCAATTCGTTTAGAGCGCCAATACACTAAAGAAGAAATAATCGCTCAATATTTTAACATTTATGACTTCGGAAATTTTGGAGATGGTATTCGTAGCGCAGCTAGTATCTATTTCGATAAAAAGCCAATGGACTTGGATCTCAAGGAATCTGCAATGTTGGTAGGTATGTTTAAAAATTCATCTTTATATAATCCAAGATCTCATAGAAATCCTGAAGGCACCAAAAATAGGCGTAATGTCGTTTTGGCACAAATGGCAAAGTATGGCTACATAACTCAAGAGGTTAAAGATTCACTTCAACAAACCGAGTTAGATTTAAAATACACACCACAATCTCATGATGCTGGCACAGCTACGTATTTTAGAGCATATTTACAAGAAGAATTAAAAAAATGGGTAAACGACCCTAATAATACAAAACCAGATGGCACCAAGTATAGCATTTATAAAGATGGTTTAAAGTTTTATACCACCATTGATTCCAGAATGCAAAAGTATGCCGAAGAAGCAGTAGCGCAACACATGCCAAGGTTACAAGCAGAGTTTTTTAATCAAAACACTAAAAGACGCAACCCAACAGCACCATTCCTAGACCTTACGTATGGAGCTATAGATACTTTAATGCGAATTTCAATTAAACGGTCAGAACGATGGAGACACATGAAATACGACCTCAAAAAGCCTGAAGAAGAAATTTATAAGTCGTTTGAAAAACCCACAGAGATGAGCGTTTTTTCTTGGAAAGAAGGCAAATACGCCGAGATAGATACGGTCATGACACCAATGGATTCCATGCGTTATTACAAACACTTTTTACGTCCCGGAATGATGTCCATGGAACCTCAAACAGGACATGTTAGAGCTTGGGTTGGAGGCATGAACTATCGTCATTTTAAATACGACATGGTAAAACAAGGAAAGCGCCAAATTGGCTCTACTTTTAAGCCTTTTGTATATGCAGCTGCAATAGACCAATTGCGTTTATCGCCTTGCGATACCTTACCAAGGTCACAAATTACTATTGAAGCTAATAAATATGGAAACCCAGAACCTTGGACTCCTAAAAATGATAATGGTGATTATTCAGGCTATTTAAACCTTAGACAATCCTTAGCAAATTCCGTAAATACTGTTACCGCAAGATTAATGAACGACATTGGACCACAACCTGTTGTAGATTTGGCAAAAAGTTTAGGCATAGAACAAGATATTTTGCCTGTGCCGTCAATAGCATTGGGAACACCAGATTTAAGTGTGTACGAAATGGTAGCAGCCTACTCCACGTTTGCAAATAAAGGGGTCTATACTACACCTGTAGTGTTAACCAGAATTGAAGATAAAAATGGAACGGTTTTATTTCAGTTCACTCCAGAAACAAAAGATGTTTTAAGTGAAGAAGTAGCTTATGTAACGGTGAATTTACTGGAAGGTGTAACTCAAGGAGGTTCAGGAACAAGACTCCGCCATACGTACGGATCTGATCCAGTCTATAAAGAAATCATCACAGGCTATCCTTATGAATTTGATAACCCAATAGCAGGAAAAACAGGAACCACACAAAACCAAAGTGATGGTTGGTTTATGGGAATGGTGCCTAATTTAGTAACAGGCGTTTGGGTAGGCGCCGAAGATAGGGCAGCCCATTTTGCAAGTATTACCTATGGGCAAGGCGCAGCCATGGCATTGCCAATTTGGGCTTTGTATATGAAAAGCTGTTATGCCGATGAAACATTAAATATCTCCAAAGAGGAGTTTGAAAAACCAAATGAGTTATCTATTATTTTAGATTGTGATGAATATAAAGAAAAATCAAAACTTTCTAAAAAAGGTAAGATTGATGACCCTGAAATAGATTTTTAAAAACACAAGCCATTCTCTTTAGAATGGCTTTTTATTTTGTAAATTTCTGTCATAAATAGATTTGTAAAAAATGATTAATAAAAAGGTAGATAATGTCACTAAGGCATTAGAAGGTGTAAAAGATAATATGACCCTCATGCTTGGCGGTTTTGGCTTGTCGGGAATTCCTGAAAACGCCATTGCGCAATTAGTGAAGTTAGGAGTTAAAGGTGTTACTTGCATTTCAAATAATGCAGGTGTCGATGATTTTGGATTGGGATTACTGCTCAAAAAACACCAAATAAAAAAAATGATTTCTTCTTATGTTGGAGAAAACGATGAGTTTGAACGCCAAATGCTAAGTGGAGAGCTTGAAGTAGAATTAATCCCACAAGGAACCTTGGCAGAACGCTGTAGAGCTGCTCAAGCTGGATTTCCTGCTATTTA
>CALZKX010000142.1 GCA_945788155.1 uncultured Flavobacteriaceae bacterium | reverse complement strand
TTAAAATTTGAATCTCAAAATACTATTTTTTATTTAAACCATGAGTTCAATTAATGTTTAACCTAAAAATCACGTAGTATCAGGACTTATTTAGTATTTTTGCAGACCGATTTTAAGGATAATATAACTTATGAGTAATATAGTTGCCATAGTAGGTCGACCAAATGTTGGCAAATCTACCTTTTTTAATCGCTTGATTCAGCGTCGCGAAGCTATTGTTGATGCTGTGAGTGGTGTTACCAGAGATAGGCATTATGGTAAAAGTGACTGGAATGGTAAGGAGTTTTCGCTCATTGATACAGGAGGTTATGTAAAAGGAAGTGATGATATTTTTGAAGCCGAAATTGATAAACAAGTAGAGTTGGCTATTGATGAAGCTGATGCAATTATTTTTATGGTCGATGTGGAGTCTGGAGTTACAGGAATGGATGAAGATGTTGCTAAATTACTTCGAAAAATTGCCAAACCAGTTTTTTTGGTTGTCAATAAAGTTGATAACAATAAACGAGCTGAAGATGCGGTTGAATTTTATTCCCTTGGTTTAGGTGACTATTATACCATTGCAAGTATTAATGGCAGCGGAACAGGAGATTTGTTAGATGCTCTTGTTGAAGCCTTACCAGAAAAAGAAGAAACCCAAGAAACCGAACTTCCTCGATTTGCTGTTGTTGGTCGTCCCAATGCAGGGAAATCTTCATTTATAAATGCATTAATTGGAGAAGAGAGATATATTGTTACTGATATAGCTGGAACTACAAGAGATGCTATTGATACTAAGTACAACCGTTTTGGATTTGAGTTTAATTTAGTTGATACTGCTGGAATAAGACGTAAAGCTAAAGTAAAGGAAGATTTGGAGTTTTATTCAGTGATGCGAAGCGTTCGCGCTATTGAACATGCTGATGTTTGTTTACTGGTTTGTGATGCCACAAGAGGGTTTGATGGGCAAGTGCAAAATATATTTTGGTTGGCTGAACGTAACCGAAAAGGTATTGTTATTTTAGTAAATAAATGGGATTTAGTTGAAAAAGACAACAAAACCACCAAGGATTTTGAGAAGTACATTCGCCAGCAATTAGAACCATTTACAGATGTGCCAATCGTGTTTATTTCTACATTAACAAAACAACGTATTTTTAAAGCGATTGAAACAGCTGTTGAGGTTTATAAAAATCGTACAAAACGCATTAAAACAAGTGTTTTAAATGATGTGTTGTTGCCAATAATTGAAAACAATCCACCACCTGCATTTAAAGGTAAATATGTAAAAATCAAATACATCATGCAGTTGCCTACGCCACAACCACAATTTGCATTTTTCTGTAATTTACCACAATATGTAAAAGAGCCTTACAAGCGTTTTTTAGAGAATAAGCTACGTGAGCATTTCGATTTTCATGGTGTGCCAGTAAGTGTGTATATGCGTAAGAAGTAAAATTGTTAGGTGTTAGGTGTTAGGTGTCTCATTAAAGTTTAGATTTCAATAGTCTACCAGCTTCCTCCAGCACCTCCACCAGAGAAGCCTCCGCCTCCAAAACCACCACCGAAACCACCACCAGAGAAACCGCCTCCAGAGCTTCCACCAAAGCCTCCAGAACTTCGGCCCATATTACTCAAAATAATGGCATCAAGGATGCTAAAACCACGAGATTTTCTTCCACCTCTTCCACCACCATTTCGTTTATTACGAGAAATGGCAATTATAAAGAAGATAAATAGAATTATAAAAAAGATGATTTTACCTATGGGCATCCCATTCGAGTTATTTGGTTTGCGTTTTCCTTGATACGCTCCTGTTAGCACTTCAAAAATAGCATCAGCTCCTTTATCTAAACCACGATAATAATCGCTGCGCTTAAATTCAGGAATAATAATATTTCTAGTTATCTCTCCAACAACGCCTGCGGTAAGTCTATCTTCGACACCATAACCTGGTGAAATCCATATTTTCCGGTCATCTTTGGCTAGTAAAATAAAAACACCATTATCTTCTTTGGCTTGTCCAATACCCCATTTTTGAGCCCATTTGGGTGTTAATAAACCAATGTTTTCTCCTTTAGTTGTACTAATAATAGCCGCTACAATTTGAGTAGAAGTGGTATCAGAATATTTAATGAGCTTTTGTTCTAAGCTTTGTTTTTCTTTTGCAGATAATAAGTTTACATAATCATAAACACTGGTTTGTTCTTTTGGTGTTTCAGGAATATTAAATTGAGCAAATACAGTATTTGAAAAACAAAAAAGACAGAATAAAAAACCCCCTATAAATTTTAATTTTACCATTTAGTCTTTAGAAATTTCGTTTGATAATTCGTTTGTGTCTTCTTGCTGCCAAGGGAAGTATGTTTTTAATTGAATCCCTGCTTCCTTTATACCTGCTACCAAACCCTGTTTAAAATCTCCAGATTTAAAATGTTGTTGAATAGTATCACGAGTGGTATTCCAAAAGTTGTCTGCTACTACAGTATTAATTCCTTTGTCTCCATAAATAGCAAAAGTTTTATCGGCAACAGCCACATATATTAAGACACCATTGCGAAGTTTTGTGTCATCCATTTTTAAATTATGGAACACTTCCATAGCACGTATGCAAGCATCAGTTTTTGAAGATTGCTCAATATGAACTCGAATTTCCCCTGAAGTGTCTTTTTCGGCATTTTGAATGGCTTCAATAATGTCTTGTTCTTCTTCTGTTGAAAGAAATGCTTCTACTTTAGACATAAGGAGATTTTAATTGAAATCAAACTCTACATCAACAGGCTTTTCAGCTCCAGCTTCAGCATCAAAATAAGGTTTGTCATCAAAATTCAATAATCCTGCTAACAACATATTTGGAAACTTTTTTACGTGATTATTATATGGTTTAATGGCTTCATTATATCGAACTCTGGCTGTTTGAATTGTGTTCTCGGTACTTGTTAATTCGTCTTGAAGCTTTAAAAAGTTTTGATTCGCTTTTAATTCTGGATATCGTTCTATAGTAACTAATAATCTGGACAAGGCACTACTTAAACCACCTTGTGCTTGATTAAATTGTTGCAGTTGTTCAGGCGTAATATTTGAAGGGTCTATAGTGGTTTTAGTAGCTTCACTACGTGCCTTTATTACGGCTTCTAGAGTGTTTTTTTCAAAATCGGCAGCACCTTTTACTGTATTTACTAAATTACCAATAAGATCGTTTCTACGTTGATAGGAGGTTTGTACATTTCCCCAAGCTTCACCTACATTTTCATTTAATTCTACGGCTGTATTGTTAAACCCTTTTCCCCAAGAATAAAGGCCAAATACAATTACTGCTAATATAATCCATGGTAAGAATTTTTTCATAATATGATGTTTTAATGTGTTATTATATTATAATAGATAAGTTGAGAAAAAACCTAAAATGTTACAAATTATTTTTCAGCTTGATAAGCTGATTTTTTACAGTTTCCAATTTATTGATAATCTCAAAGTTATCTAAAGACTGCTTTTTTTCTTCTTTTAAGTGAGTTTTAGCACCTTCCAAAGTAAATCCACGTTCTTTAACAAGATGGTAAATAAATTTAAGGTTTTTAATGTCCTCAGGAGTGAACTTACGATTCCCTTTAGCATTTTTTTTAGGTTTAAGAATATCAAATTCTTTTTCCCAAAAACGAATGAGCGATGTATTCACACCAAAAGCCTTGGCGACTTCGCCAATGCCATAATACCTTTTTTCTGGGAGATCTATATGCATTAGTCTAAAGATTGGTTTTCTAAGGATGCTTTTGCTAATAATTCACTAAACTCTTTTGCGGAAAGATTTCCATAATAGAAATTTATAGGATTTATTTTTACCTTGTCTTTAAATATTTCGTAATGCAAGTGAGGAGCTTCCGATCGTCCTGTGCTACCTACAAAACCAATGAGATCACCACGTTTAACTTTTTGATTTTTCTTGACATTGTATTTATATAAGTGAGCATATAAACTCACATAACCATAACCATGGTCTATTCGTATATGTTTGCCATATCCAGTAGCTCCTGCGTCTGCACGTTTAACAACACCATCTCCAGATGCGTAAATAGGTGTACCTCTAGGTGCTGTAAAATCCATGCCATAATGAAATTTTCTAGCCTTGGTAAAAGGGTCAGTCCTATAACCATAACCTGATGCCATACGAGTTAACTCTTCATTGTTTACAGGCTGGATGGCAGGAATAGTTGCTAAAAACTTTTCTTTATCCTCAGCTAAAACAGCAATTTCATCCAGTGATTTAGATTGCACCACAATTTGTTTTTGAATGATATCCAAACGTCGGTTAGCATCAATAATTAGTTTCGAATTATCATAGCCTTCAAATTGCTTATATCTGTTAATTCCACCAAATCCTTGGCGCCTTTGTTCATTAGGAATTGGATTTGCTTCAAAATAGAGTCTATAAATTGCATTGTCACGTTCTTCTACGTTTGCTAAAACAGACTCAGTTTCATCCATTTTTTTGTCTAACAATTCATATTGTAATTGTATGTTTTGCAGTTCACGTGCAAGTGCTTTTTCTTTTGGCGATTCAAAATATTGACTAGCGATAAATACAAACATAAAACCAAACAAGGCAGCTCCTAATAAGAACACAAAAATATATTTAGCAGTAGTGCGCTTTTTACGTATTACCTTCCTGTATGAAAGCGTTTCTGAATCGTAATAATATTTTACTTTAGACATATCTTAAAATATTCTATTTTTGCAGGATTAATAGAACGAAAAACAAATATATAAATTGTTTCACATTTAGAGCAATTTACATAGAACAGATTATTAACAACTATATATGAAGTCTCAAGACGTACGACAGAAATTTTTAGATTTTTTTGAAAGCAAAAAACACAGCATTGTAGCATCTGCACCAATGGTTGTTAAAAATGATCCTACGCTTATGTTTGTTAATTCGGGAATGGCACCTTTTAAAGAATATTTTTTGGGAAACTCACAGCCAAAAAATAACCGAATTGCCGATACCCAAAAATGTTTACGTGTTTCGGGGAAACATAATGATTTAGAAGAAGTTGGCTATGATACGTATCATCACACATTTTTTGAAATGTTGGGGAACTGGAGTTTTGGAGATTATTTTAAAAAGGAAGCAATTGCTTGGGCTTGGGAATTATTAACCGAAGTTTATGGTATAGATAAAGACATTCTTTATGTCACAGTTTTTGAAGGAAGTGATGATACCGACAATTTAAAAATGGATACTGAAGCTTACAATATATGGAAACAATACATACCTCAAGACCGTATTTTAAAAGGAAATAAGAAAGATAATTTCTGGGAAATGGGAGATCAAGGCCCTTGTGGACCATGTAGTGAAATTCATGTGGATATTCGTTCAGATGAAGAAAAAGCAAAGGTAAACGGGAAGTCTTTAGTAAATATGGACCATCCTCAAGTGGTAGAGATTTGGAACCTGGTCTTTATGCAATACAACCGAAAAGCAAATGGCTCGCTTGAAGTATTACCTAATAAGCACATAGATACAGGAATGGGATTCGAGCGTTTGTGCATGGTATTACAAGATGTGAAATCTAATTACGATACAGATGTGTTCACGCCAATAATTCGTGAAATTGAGACCATTACAAATAAAGACTATGAAACAAATAATGAGATAGATATAGCAATTCGTGTTATTTCAGACCATGTTCGCGCTGTAGCATTTTCAATTGCCGATGGACAGTTGCCAAGCAACACAGGAGCTGGTTACGTAATACGACGAATTTTACGTCGTGCAGTACGCTATGGCTTTACGTTTTTAGATAAAAAAGAACCTTTTATTTATAGATTGGTAGATGTATTGAGTAAAAAAATGGGAAAGGCATTTCCAGAATTGAAATCTCAAAAGCAGCTTATAGAAAATGTTATTAAAGAAGAAGAAGCATCATTTTTAAGAACACTAGATCAAGGGTTGGTATTGTTAAATGGCATTGTTAAAGAAACTAAAGGCGATACTGTTTCTGGAGAAAAGGCTTTTGAGTTATATGATACTTATGGTTTTCCAATAGATTTAACAGCTTTGATTCTTTCTGAAAAAGGATTGAAACTAGATGCAGAAGGGTTTAATAAAGAACTGCAAAAACAAAAAAATAGATCTCGTGCTGCAAGTGAAATGTCTACCGATGATTGGACTATTTTAGTAGATGATGCCGAACAAGAATTTATTGGCTACGATGCTTTAGAAGCAAATGTTAAAATTACACGATATAGAAAAGTAACCTCTAAAAAAGATGGCGAAATGTATCAATTGGTGTTTAATTTAACACCATTTTATGCCGAAGGTGGAGGTCAGGTTGGTGATAAAGGCTATTTAAAAGATACGCATGGAGATGTGATTTATATTTTAGATACCAAAAAAGAAAACAATGTAATCATTCATTTTACAAAAAACTTACCAGACCATTTAACTGAAACTTTTAAGGCTGTGGTTGACGCAAAACAACGTCAAAGAACAGAGGCTAACCATACAGCTACACATTTATTGCACCAAGCTTTAAGAGAAGTTCTGGGCGATCATGTAGAACAAAAAGGGAGTGCAGTACATTCTAAATATTTACGATTTGATTTTTCACATTTCTCAAAAATGACAGTTGAGCAATTACGAGACGTTGAAAATTTTGTGAATGCTCGTATTGATGGGAAATTACTTCTAGAGGAACATAGAAATATGCCTATGGAAGAAGCAATTGCCAATGGTGCTTTGGCATTATTTGGTGAAAAATATGGTGATACTGTTAGAACCGTTCGCTTTGGACAATCTATGGAATTATGTGGTGGTACACATGTAAAAAACACTGGAGATATTTGGCATTTCAAGATTAGATCCGAAAGTGCCATAGCTTCAGGAATTAGGCGTATTGAAGCTATTACCAACGATGCAGTGAAAGATTTTTATTTTGACACAAACAGAGCGTATTTTGAAATCAGGGACTTGCTCAATAATACCAAAGACCCAGTAAAAGCTGTTGCCGATTTAAAAGAGGAGAATAACGATTTAAAAAAGCATATAGAATCCTTATTAAAAGACAAAGCAAAAAACATAAAAGGCGATTTAAAAAATGAGTTGACCGAGATTAATGGTATTCAATTTTTAGCAAAGCAATTGGATTTAGATGCCTCAGGAATGAAAGATTTGTGTTTTGAATTAGGAAACGAGTTCGACAATCTATTCTTACTTTTTGCGGCAGAAAACGATGGGAAAGCATTATTATCTTGTTACATATCTAAAGAATTGGTTGCTGAAAAAGGATTGAATGCTGGACAAGTAGTTCGAGAACTCGGTAAATATATCCATGGTGGTGGTGGTGGGCAACCTTTCTTTGCAACTGCTGGAGGAAAAAATCCTGACGGCATTGATGAAGCTTTAGAGAACGCTAAGGAATATATTAAGTAACTTGTCATCCTGAACTTGATTCAGGATCTCATTAAATGAACCTTAAAACCAAAATATCACTAAAGCCACAACAGCATAATCAAATAGATTACAACTCAAACATCTTGTTGTTAGGTTCCTGCTTTGTTGAGAATATTGGTAACAAACTCAATTATTTTAAGTTTAAAAACCTTCAAAACCCATTTGGTATTTTATTTCAACCTTTGGCAATAGAAAGTTTAATCACTAATGCAATTAATGAAAAAAAATATACCGAAAGCGATATCTTTTTTCATAATGAGCAATGGCATTGTTACGAGGCGCATTCAGTATTAAGTTCATCTTCAAAAAAAGATTTGTTGCATAATTTAAATACACAGGTTCTATTAACAAATCAACAAATAAACGCATCAACACATATAATAATCACTTTAGGAACAGCTTGGGTTTATAGATTTATTGAAACCGATACTGTTGTAGCTAATTGTCATAAAGTACCACAGAAAAAATTCTTGAAAGAGTTACTTTCTATTGATGAAATTACAGAATCTTTACAAGCCCTAATCGCACTCATTAAAAGTGTCAATAAAGACGTTTCTATTTTATTTACAGTCTCTCCAGTTCGTCATTTAAAAGATGGGTTTATTGAGAATACACAAAGTAAGGCTCATTTAATTTTAGCGATTCATTCTGTTTTGTCTTCTCGAGCGCAGTCGAAAGGCCTCCATTATTTTCCGTCCTACGAAATTATGATGGACGAGCTGCGTGATTATCGTTTTTATACTGAGGATATGATTCATCCAAATAATGTAGCTGTAAATTACATTTGGGAAAGATTCAAAGAAGTTTGGTTAGCAAGAGTGGCTGAAAATACGATGGAAGCAGTTAGTACTGTTCAAAAAGGAATGCAACACAAGCCTTTTAATCCAAATTCTGAAGCACACCAAAAATTCCTTATAGACTTGGAAGACAAGAAAACAACTCTTCATAAAAAACATCCGCATATGTTTTTTTAAGTGCATTTCCCTAATCACCATAAATTGAGAAGGTTATGCTATTATTACAATTTCTTGAGGTTTATTGAGTAATATACTTCAAGTCTCTTTAACTTTTTTAACGACTTCTTGTCGAAAAAAAAAGCTACCAACACGAAAATTATCTATATTCGAAATGCTATTAATCAATTTTTAAAAAGCGTCAGTTATAATGTTTTGTTTGCTCAGAATATTGCTGATGCTTTTTTTTATACTTCAATTTTACTAGCAGTAGCTTTAATAAGTTAACTTAACGTGAATTCGATATAAAAGTCATTGGACTATAAGCTGATTGAAATAAAAACACCCCTAATGAGCTTCGCTCGGTATCTTCAACAAAAGCTGTCGCTTTTATCTCGATAATCCTCAAGGGGACAATGTCATCTTTGGTAATTCCTCCCTTGAGGGAGGAGCAAGGAGGGTGTTTACAATAAATAAACACATAT
>CALZKX010000141.1 GCA_945788155.1 uncultured Flavobacteriaceae bacterium | reverse complement strand
GATAATTTGTCCATTTGTAAAGTCCAGTCAATTTCAGTTGTGTGACCAACAATACTTCCTAATTAGCCTATTCCGAAAAGCGAAACTTGAATGTCAAAAAGTAGCCCCGATGGCATACAACGTGTTTGTATATGGTTTGTTGCGTGTTTTAAGCGACTAATTTAGCAAATAAAAACGGAATAGAAAGTCCGCGAGGACTTTCGTAAGTAGGTGGGAACTAGCAATAAATTATATACGTTGTTACCTGCTGGCTTTATTCATTAAACTGTCTATTTTGGTTTCCAATTCCTTTCCTCTCAAATTTTTTGCAATAATTTTTCCTTCTGGGTTGATAAGAAATGTTGTTGGGTATGCTACTATCCCGTACTTCTCTTTGATTTTATTAGAATTATCGGATACAATTTGAGGCCAATTTATTCCATATTTGTTAGTCAATTGTTCTAAAGAGGACAGTGGACTGTCTCCAACAATACCAATGATTTCAAATTTTGATTTATCAGTTTTATCATATAAGGTCTTGAGATTTGGAATTTCGTGGATGCAAGGGCCACACCAGGTAGCCCAGAAGTCGAGAAGTACATATTTCCCTTCTAAACTTGCTAACGAAATGGTATTTTGTTTTTTGAACTGAATTCCTGAAAAATCTAATGCTTTAAATCCAATTTGAGAAGATTGTATTTGATTTTTAGTTGAATCTGTTTTCCCAGATGGTGGAAAATCTTTTCCCTTCTTTACTCCCAAGTTTTTGTCAATTTGATTTTTAGATAAATCTACTTTTTCTAAGAGTAGAAAATCTTTGTTTCTGTTTACTCCTAAGTTTTTGTATAAATCATTTCCGATTTCAAGATATTCATTGTTATAAACTAAATTTTGAGAATCTACTTTTTCTCCATTTAAGCCTTGGTCGATAGTTATTCCGGCATTTTTATAGCTCGAGTCATTGAAACCACCAGATTGAATGAATATTAACTGATTTTCTAATTTTGCAGTACCGTATTGAGCGAAATTACAATATAGATAGTAATCTTGATTGAGAGTAGTAATTATGATTGGAACCTCAAACTCCGTCTTGGCATTTTTTAATTGACGTTCAAACGTGACATTTATTGCTTCATTCTTTGCCAATGAATCCCAATCTAAATTACTGTTATACTCTATTGGTATAAACGGCTTGTCATCACTGAAATCATAATTATTATTTGAATCTACAACAACCATATCATTTCCTAAAGAGTCAATTCCTATTGCAAATGCAGCCCTGCATTTCAGAGGCTTTTTTGACAAATTCAATGTATCTGGTTCCCAATTCCACATTTGTTTAAGGTCGTTATACCATTGTTTTGAAATGTGGCCTGAATGGTAATTTTGATAGACATATTGGTAAATATCTGAGTTAATATCACCAACTTTAGCATTGGTCCAATTTTCTGGTATTCCAGACACCTCTAAAAATGTTTTTTTCCACGGGTTAATTTCATCATCATTATAAAGTGTAATCGAACCTCCTCCAGATGATTGCAAAGGCCCAAACCCCTGATGATAAGTAATAGGTAGTTTTAAAATATTGTCTTTTTTACAACCGATTATTGTGCATAAACATATGCTCAGTAGGAATATAGTTTTTGTTTTCATATGCTTTTCTAAATTTTAAATCGAGTTCTTCTCTGCTTGCAGGTAACGGTCTCGTATAAGAATAGTAGCGGATTTTTACCCACTTACTTTTCGGTTAAACTCAGACATTTTTTTATATTTACTTACTTTCGTTTTAGCGATTAAACCGCTATTAATTTTATACATTGTTGGCGGTAGTTATTTCTCATCCAATTGCAAATAATCTGGTATTGAAATTGGCGAACGAGTTTCCAAACTAGAGTTAAACATATCCGTATGTAATAACCATTTTCCTTCCTCTTTTCTATATAGAGCAACAAATTTTCCGATATCAATGTATTCTTTTTCTTTATCTCTCATCACATATTTTCCTCTAGCGACCAATAAATTTTCAGAAACTTCTAAATCCATTAGCTGTAGTTCTATAGTGGACATACCTCTTATTGATACTGTATGCCAGAATGAAGTAATTGCCTGATGTCCAATTACAGGTGGTGAACTAGGTCCATAAATAACAGCGTCGGAACTATAAAGTGAAGCAGCACCTTTCCAGTCACCTTTATTCAGAAGGTCAACTAATTCATTTTCAATTCTAATAACGGCCGCTCTTGCTTTTTGATATGGTGTTCCATCATCATCATTTGGAAGAATTACACCTGCACCTTTCGATTTGTATATTGTGCTATCTGGAAATTTACCCGTCAAAAACTGTTCTACAGCTGCAAAAAATAAATCTGGGTCATCTACGTGCGGAAAATGACCCGAACCACGAAACCTAACAATTGCACTATTTGGGAAACTTTCTTTCCATTCTTCAAAAGCACCAAAAGGTTTATAATCTTGGTCGCCAGCTAGCACAAGTACAGGTGCTTTAACTTTTCCTAATTCTGGAATTATGTTTCTTTTTTTAATGGTATAACCCATATAACCTATAGAAGGATTTAACATATTTGCTTGTATGGAATTACATACATCTCCCCACATTCTGCGGGCGTGAACAGCAGAAGGATAGTAGTAACGCGCCTCCAAGGCGTAATAATCCCAACAACTTTTAGTAGAGTCGATAGGAGAATTCTTGTATTTTTTTTCATTTTGTTCGTAAACAAGATTGGTTATACTATCCATATTGCTCTTATAGCTACTCTTCCAGCTATTAGTTAAAGGAGAAGGATTAACCAAAATCATAGACTTAACGCGGTTCGGGTATTTAGCAGCATAATTCCCTGCAAGTAATCCGCCCTTTGAATGCCCTAAAAGATTGACTTTTTCAATATTAAAATGCTTTCGGACAGTTTCAATATCTTCTATATATTTACTCGCGTTTAAGCTTGCGGTGTCCTTAACGACCGTTGAATATCCTGCTGAACGTTGGTCATAAAGTAATAATGTGTGGTGGGCAGCCAATGGTTTTATATCTGACAAAAGATAGTTAGAATTATAAGGTCCACCGTGAACAACCATTAAAGTGTCACTGCCAGCGCCTACTATATTATAATAAAGTCGCACAGAATCTTTAGTCTTTACATAACCTTCCGAGATATGTAGCCTTTCAGTTTGTGCTTGAGCTACAACTGAAATTATCAAAAGCAATAATATTTGGTTGAGTTTTAGAAGTATTGATTTCATTCTTTTATAGTTATTCGTTTTGAATCTTGTTTTCTATTTTTCTACTTGGTAGGATTTTCATCTTATTACCGCCAACGTTGTTGTATAAGATTAGTTGCGTGGTTTAAGCACCTAATTTGGCAAATAAAAACCGAAGAGAAAATCCGCGAGGATTTTCGTAAGGAGGCTCGTACCAAGCAATTAATTTTATACGTTGTTAGCAAACGTTTTTAGTTTTTTATAAATTTAAATGTGTTTACGTTGTCAAACTTTAAAAAGTATAGACCATTTGATAAGAAACGAATATCAATTTTTTCACTTTCAGAAATAGTTCCATTAATAATTTCGGTTCCAACTACATTATAAATAGTATAATTTTTAGTTTTAATTAAATTAGAAATTTGAATATAGTTAGAAGAAGGATTTGGAGAAAGTTGTTTCTTATTTGTTACAATATTTTCTTCTATAGAAAGTGTAGAAAAATCTAGTTTCGAGATTTTATTGGCAGAAGCTTCTGATATATATAAATCATTGCCATTAAGTAATAATCCTGAAGGACCATTTAAACCAGTGACTACATCTGTTGCCGTAGGTGTTGCATTTGTAATATCTATTTTTGATATTTTATTACCACCATATTCTGCGATATATAAATCGTTGCCATTAAATAATAATCCAAGAGGGTTATTTAAACCAGTTATAACCTCTGTTACCATTAATGGTGTGGCTGTAAGGTCTATCCTTGAGATTTTATTACCATTAACATCTATGAAATATAAATCGTTGCCATTAAGTGCTAAACTGAGTGGATTAATTACTCCATTATATATGGTTGTCGCCATAGGTGTTGCGTCTGAAATGTCTAATTTAGAGATTTTTGCACCATTAGTTTCTGTGAAATATAAATCGTTGCCATTAAATAATAATCCATAAGGGCTATTTAAACCTATTATTATATCAGTAGCCACAGGAGTTGTAGCTGTAATGTCTATTTTAGAGATTTTATTAATATTATATTGTGTAAAATATAAATCGCTGCCATTAAGTGCTAATTCATAAGGACCATTTATAACAGTTACTACATCAGTAGCCACAGGAGTTGTGGCTGTAATATCTATTTTTGATATTTTATTGCCACCATATTCTGCGATATATAAATCATTGCCATTAAGTGCTAATCCCATAGGAAAATTTAAACCAGTGACTACATCGGTAGTTTGCGCATACAAATTAGTAATGCAAATTAAAAAAAGTGTTGTTAAAATGTAAATTTGTTTCATATGTTATTGTTTAATATAGTGTAATGTTTGCTAACGGTGGCGTGCATGAAATGTAGCGGTTAAATATCCACTAATTTCATTTTTGTTATTTGACTTAAAAATAAGACAAAAATTTGGTTTTATAACTTTTTACCGCTATGTTTTATGCGCGCTGTTGTGTTTAGTAAATGGTCAATAGCCATTGGTAATATCCCCATTTACGTAGTCAGAACGGACGCTACATAGCATCTCTGGTTCAGGTTTATGTTTTTAAAATTATGCATTTTATCAGTTGCTGATAAGGTGTCGTTATTTTAAAAGCTGCCCGTAAATTTAATTTCTTTGGATTAAGGTCGTTACTATAAAAACCTTTTTTATGTTAACTCTTGACTTTGTCAAAAAAATAACATAACTTCGGCAAGCTTTATGCGAATCAATATTCGTATTTGATAGTGTAACTCTCACACGATCCTGATCGAAAGCTTGGGTAGTCCGATATTGTTCTTAAGTCCAATCCCATACTCTTTTTATAGTAACGACCTTAATCCTCAATTTTCGATGCGTAGCAATAAACCTGGGAAGATCCAAAAGTCTGTCTTATTAAATACAACGGTTACGTGCATGAAATGTAGCGGTTAAAAAGTCACTAAATGTCATCTACGGCATTTGCCTTAAAAATATGACAAATACTTTGATTTAATACTATCCCAGCTATGTTTTATGCGCGTTGTT
>CALZKX010000140.1 GCA_945788155.1 uncultured Flavobacteriaceae bacterium | reverse complement strand
CTTTATAAAAACGTGTTTCACTAAACTTTTGTTTAAACGAGAGTTGTAACCCTTCAGTAGAAAAGCATTCTGGACAATTATTATTAAGCGATTCGGTTTTTATATGAATGTAATTATATTTCATGACACTATGCCGAAATTATTTTTAAAGAAACTTGTATCGTTGACCCTTTTCCAATTTCGGAAGAGATGACTTTTATTTTGCCATCATGATAATCTTCCACAATACGTTTAGCTAGTGACAAGCCTAAGCCCCAACCACGTTTTTTACTCGTAAATCCGGGTTCAAATATTTTTTTAAACCTCGTTTTAGGAATGCCTTTTCCTGTATCCAACACCCTAACGTGAACATATTTGTCGTTAGCAACAACCTCAATTTTTAACTGTCCTTTGCCTTTCATGGCGTCAATGGCATTCTTCACAAGATTTTCTATAGTCCAACTATAAAGCTGTCTGTTAAGGTTAACGTTAATAATTTCATTTGGTGCAACAAAATCAAAATCGACGAGTTTTGACGAACGCCTCTTTAAATAATTGAAAGATTCTTTGGTTTCATTAATAATATCGGAGATTTCTAGCTTTGGAATAGAGCCAATTTTACTAAATCTATCTGTAATGGTTTGAAGGCGGTTAATATCTTTTTCAATCTCAGAAATATGATCTGGATCTACGTTTTCCATTTTTAATATTTCGGTCCAACCAATTAAAGAAGATAGAGGTGTACCAATTTGGTGAGCTGTTTCTTTAGCCATTCCAGACCAAAGCTTATTTTGGGTTGCCACTTTAGAGCTTCGGTAAAAGAAAAATACCACAGCAGCAAATAAAACGATAATCAAAATTAGTGCTAATGGATAGTACTTCAACTTGGTTAATAATGGCGAATTTCCATAATAAAGAGTTCCCGAATCAGAATCTCCAAAACTTATTTCAATGGGAACATTTTCTTTTCTAAGCTGAAGAATAAGCTTGCCCAATTTAAGAGAATCAGAAATTTTTAAGCTATCAATATTACGAAAACTCATAATGTTCCTGCCACTATCTAAAAGCAACATTGGAGTTGTTAAAGTAGAGTCCAGAACAAAATATTCAGCTACTTTATTTATTTCAGCCTCAGGATTATATAAATCTTTTGAAAATTCACTGTATGAAAAAGTCCATCCACTCATTTTTGCACGCTCTTCAGCTTTAAAATGTTGGAAAAACGTGTAAGTGTTCCATAAAATTAACGAAATAATAGCAAAAGATGCCACTATAATTACCCAACGTAAAATGTTTCTGTTACTCAAAAAAGACAAGTTTGATTTTCAATTCTAAATATAATGTAAATATGTTAATATTATTGTGCTACTTGTTAGTAAAATGGTTTTTAGTTACTACTTAGATTGTTAACTTTGTGTCTTAAAATTTTAGAGATGCTTTCGCTTGAACCTAAAGACATATCAGTTGCTAAATTACACAGCTATTTATTAAGTGCTGTAGCACCAAGACCTATCGCATTTGCTAGTACAATTGATGCTGATGGGAATCCAAATTTATCGCCATTTAGTTTCTTTAATGTCTTTAGTGCAAATCCACCAATTATGGTGTTTTCGCCTGCAAGACGTGTTAGGGATAATACGACAAAACATACGTTGGAGAATACAGAACAGGTAAAGGAAGTAGTTATTAATGTGGTAAATTTTGACATCGTTCAACAAATGTCGTTGAGTAGTACAGAATATCCTGAAAATGTGAACGAATTTGAAAAAGCAGGATTAACGATGCTTGAATCAGATGTAGTGAGGCCGTTTCGAGTAGCCGAGTCACCTGTTCAATTTGAATGCAAAGTCAACGATATTATAAAATTAGGAACCGAAGGAGGCGCAGGAAATTTAATTATTTGTGAAGTTGTAAAGTTTCATATTTCAAGTGAAGTATTAAACAAGGACAATTCTATAAATCAAGAACAATTAGATTTGGTAGCCAGAGCTGGAGGAAGTTATTATAGTAGAGCAAATAAAGGGTTTTTTGAAATCCCAAAACCATTGTCAACTCTAGGGATTGGAGTAGATGCCATGCCAGAACATGTTAAAAATAGCATGATTTTAACAGGTAATGATCTTGGTGTATTAGGAAATGTCAAGGCTTTGCCAAGTAATAAAGATATAGAAGATTTTTTAATGGATGTAAGCGAACGATATCCAAATGTTAGAGATATGTCGCATAGGGAAAAGCACAAAATTGCACAAAACTATTTGAGTTATGGCGATGTAGAAAGTGCATGGAAATTATTGTTATCTGAAAAAATAAATTAGAAATAAAATTAATAGAAATAAATAATTAAGTAAGAACCGATGGAAGTACAAGGAAAAATTAAAGTGATTGGAGAAACTCAAACGTTTGGAACAAATGGGTTTAGAAAGAGAGAGGTAGTGGTCACTACAGAAGAGCAATACCCACAACATATAATGATTGAGTTTGTTCAAGATAAAACGGATTTATTAAATAATTATCAAGTTGGGCAACAAGTAAAAATAAACATCAATCTTAGAGGTAGAGAATGGGTAAACCCTCAGGGAGAAACCAAGTATTTTAATTCCATTCAAGGTTGGAGAATAGAAAATGTACAGCAAGATGCTTCAAATGGAAATGTACCTCCAGTACCACCAACTGAAGCTTTCGAGCCAGTAGATAATTTAAACAAGGATGAACATGACGATCTTCCTTTTTAAAGCATACTTTTAAATATAATAGCCTCAATCTAAAACATTGAGGCTTTTGTGGCACTATCTCATAAAGTGTGTAAGTTAAAAAAATAGCTTGGGTGATGACCCAAGCTATTTTTTTTTAATTTTAAATATTTACACATTATGAACAAAGACGATTTATTTAACGATGAGTTTTTAAAACAGTTTAAAACTGGCGATGAACTCACAAGCTTTTTAAAGCAATTACAAAAGCGAGGCATCGAGAAGATGTTAGAAGGCGAGCTAGATGGCCATTTAG
>CALZKX010000139.1 GCA_945788155.1 uncultured Flavobacteriaceae bacterium | reverse complement strand
TTTTGGTTTAAGCGTCCAGCGCATGAATAAATGCCTATTTATTATGGTAGTGTATTTCTGTATCTAACTTGGCAAATTGACGAAACATTTCCATGACACCACAATATTTATCAACTGAAAGGTCAACTGCTTTTTTTATTTTCTTTTCGTTGAGATTTTTTCCATAAAAATGATAATCTAGTTTTACCTTGTGATAATATTTAGGGTGCTCATCGGTTAATTCGCCTGAAACTTCCATTTTAAATTCGTAATTATTCACTTTCATTTTTTCTAAAACCGAAACGACATCTAAACCTGTGCATCCTGCTAGTGACGATAACATTAAAGCTTTTGGAGACAGACCAAAACGTTCGTCAATTCCTTCTACATTTGTATCCATCATTAGGGTTTTTCCACTAGGATTGTCTGATTCGAATGTCATTCCACCTTTCCATTCTGTGGTGATTTTATTTATCATAATTCAAAGATTTTTCGTTTATTGTACTAGTTAATATTTAATTAATTCGGACACAATGAACATCTATAAAATTGTTCCTACCTCGATAGATTTTATACAAAGATGTTTATTGTTAGTTCAAAAATACCAATAAAAAACAGACTATGCCATTAGTAACACCATTATCAGCAGATCATGATTTAGAGACAAAAGAATTAGCCGAATTCTTTAATGAAACGCTTGGGTTTTGTCCAAATTCGGTCCTTACCATGCAGCGTCGTCCAGCCATTTCAAAAGCCTTCATCAATTTAAATAAAGCAGTTATGGCAAATGAAGGCAGGGTGACTTCGGCTTTAAAACGTATGATTGCTTGGGTGAGCAGTAACTCGACTGGTTGTAGGTATTGTCAGGCACACGCCATTAGAGCTGCCGAACGTTATGGTGCAGAACAAGAGCAACTGGATAATATTTGGGAATACAGAGTACATCCTGCTTTTAGTGAGGCCGAACGCGCTGCATTAGACTTTAGTTTAGCTGCATCTTTGCTGCCAAATGCCGTTAATGAAAATATTAAAAAACGATTACACGAGCATTGGGATGAAGGTGAAATTGTCGAAATGTTAGGCGTAATTTCCTTATTTGGCTATTTAAACCGTTGGAACGATAGCATGGGAACCAGTATAGAAGAAGGCGCTGTTGAAAGCGGTGAACAGTATTTAGGCAAACATGGTTGGGAAAAAGGGAAGCATGTTTAGGGTGTTAGATTCTAGACATTAGACCGCTTAGTTATTAGATAATTTAGATTTAAATAATAACATATTACCAAAATTTAATGGGAAATATTTACTTAAGTCCATCATTTGGTTGGTAATGTTAGTTGTCTTTTTTGCTTTTTTAATAATTTTTCTCTTTGAAACTCGGTGATTCACAGTTTAACTCTGTGAAATGATATTATTTTTTCCCTGCCATAATAATCACAATTTCGCCTTTTGGAGGTTTGTTGGTATAGTGTTCTAAAACTTCTTTGGCTGTTCCTCTTATGGTTTCTTCATAGAGTTTTGTGAGTTCTCTAGACACCGAAATCTGTCTTTCTTTACCAAAATATTCACAAAAATGTGTGAGTGTTTTAATGAGTTTATGAGGGCTTTCATAAAAAACCATGGTTCTGGTTTCTTCCGCTAATAGTTTCAGTCTGGTTTGACGTCCTTTTTTTACTGGCAAAAATCCTTCAAACACAAATTTATCGTTTGGTAATCCAGAGTTTACCAAAGCTGGCACAAAAGCTGTAGCCCCTGGCAAACATTCTACTTCAATCTTGTTTTCTATGCAGGCTCTTGTTAATAAAAACCCAGGATCGGAAATTGCGGGAGTTCCAGCATCGCTTATTAATGCTATGGTTGTCCCTGCTTGTAGTTTATGGATTAAATTTTCAACCGTTTTATGCTCATTGTGCATGTGGTGTGATTGCGTTGGTGTGTTAATCTCAAAATGCTTTAATAATTTGCCTGAAGTTCGCGTGTCTTCGGCAAGGATTAAATCGGCCTCTTTTAAAACGTCAATAGCCCTAAAGGTTATATCTTTAAGATTTCCTATTGGTGTTGGAACGATGTAAAGTTTACTCATAATATTTCCCTTGAAAATGGGAATCTAGTTAAACTTACCTTGAATAATCGCCATAAAGCGTTCTTCAAATTCTTCTTTGCCATCCCAGTGATTATAATCTGGTTTGATAATGTTTTGAATTAAAGTGCTTGCTTCTTCAAAAGTTTGAGACGTATTGATTTGAGATACCACACGCTCAAAATCTTCATTATTGCCATCAAACAAATGTTTGATAAAAGCTATTTTATCGTTTAGCCCAAAAGCCAATGCTTTTCCTTTTAAAGCATCATTCAATGTTTTTTTTGTGTCTTCTTTAGCTTGTGCTTTTGTTTTGGTGACAGCCTCAAAAACTGGCATATCCTTATAACCTGCTGTTAACTCTTCAAAGTTGGCTTCAGGAGGAATTACTGATTTTAAAAAGTCGTCCACCTCATGGGTTTCTTGCGGCATTTGGGCTACGATGTCTTTTATTTTTTCTATGGCTGGTTCCATTATGCCGTCATCTTCAATCTCGTCAAGATTTACATATATTTTATCTTCAACTTCAATATTATCGCTTACTTTGTTGTTAAACGCTTGATCCAGCATACCAAAGAAAGACGAATCACTGCCAATTGTAGGTAGATCATCCTCAAAATTTTCGTGAGCAAATTTTAAAACGGATAGTTTTTCATACAGTGCTTCGACTTCGGCATGCATTTTTAAAACATCCTCTTTACCTTTTAATTTAAGAATCCTATGCGCTATGCTAATTAGGTCCGATTCTAGCTTCTTCTTCATAACTTTTAAATTTAATGCGCTTTTCGTTTTTTATTTTTAATAAATTTACGTCACCTTTATACAAACGAATATTAGCTTTGTTTTAGTGTTAAAATTACAAAATGTTTCTTGAAAATACAGTAAATCATAAAGAACAATTTGGTTGGATTGAAGTAATTTGTGGCTCAATGTTCTCTGG
>CALZKX010000138.1 GCA_945788155.1 uncultured Flavobacteriaceae bacterium | reverse complement strand
CTCGGTATCTTCAACAAAAGCTGTCGCTTTTATCTCGATAATCCTCAAGGGGACAATGTCATCTTTGAGAATTCCTCCCTTGAGGGAGGAGCAAGGAGGGTGTTTACAATAAATAAACACATATCACGCTAACAATCAAGTAATTATATTTTAACTATATACTTTTAGTTATATCGAACTCACGTGATATTAGGTATAATTTAAAACAAGCTATGTGCTTTAACGTTTGTTAAGGTAAGCCATTATTTGCTTTACAGCACCTTTGTTTTTGAAAATATAGTCAGCATTGAGTCTTCCAGCTTTTATTCTAAAATCATCACTTTTTATCAATTGATTTAAAATGTAATTAAACTCTGTTTGATTTTTAATACTAAACATGCCTTTATTGGCAATCATTGCCCTGGCTTCAGGGAATTTTTCGTGATTATTGCCAATAACAATTGGAGCGCCGAATACAGCAGGTTCTAAAGTGTTGTGTAAACCAGTAGTTCCCATGGCGCCTCCAACATAAGCAATATCTGCATAACTATATATTTTAGACAAAATTCCAATAGTGTCAATAATAAACACGCTTGCATTTATTAGATCACCCAAATCTTTTTCAGAATATAATATTGATACTTTTTCTAGTTTGTTTTTTAGACTTGAAATTTGTCCGCTTTTAATATTATGAGGCGCAATGATGTATTTGGTGTTTGAAGTATCGTTATTGATAAAATCGATAAGTAATGCTTTGTCTTCTGGCCATGTGCTACCTGCTACTATACAAAGTTTGTCTTGCTTGAAGGTTTCAATAGAATGTAATTTATTGTTAATATTAAGTTGATTGGAAACTCTGTCAAACCTTGTGTCACCTGAAACTGTAACTTGGTAAAAGCCAATTTGTGCAAGCAATCTTTTTGATTCGTCGTTTTGAACAAAAATATGATTAAAAGCAAATAAAGCTTTTTGCATCCACTTTCCAGAAGATTTAAAGAAACGCTGATTTTTTCTAAACAAAGCAGATATTAAAATTGCATTAATTTGACGCTTTTTAATCTCTGTAAGATAGTTTGGCCAAATTTCATATTTCACAAAAACTACTAATTCTGGATGAACTAAGTCAAGAAATCGCCTCGCTTTTTTTGCTGTATCTAAAGGCAAATAGACAACACAGTCTGCAATGGGTGTGTTTTTTTTTATCTCAAAACCTGAAGGCGAAAAGAAAGTAAGCACTATTTTATGATTAGGATGTTTAGCTTTTATTTCTTCAAAAACCGGAAGCCCTTGTTCGTATTCACCTAACGATGCACAATGAAACCAAATAACGTGGTCTTGTTCACCAATTTTTGCCTTTAAAACAGTAAATGTTTCGGCTCTACCTTTTACGCCAAGTTTTAATTTATAATTAAATAGTGCTGCAATTTTTATGTGAAAAGCAGCAATATGTGTTAATATGTTGTAAAGTCTTTTCAAAGTAAATTCTATAAAGCTAAAATACATTGTTTAATCTAAAATTCATTCGCAAAGACTTGTGAATTTTGTATTTTTGCTGTTAAAGAAATTCAAATTCTACTAATGAAAAAAATACAAATGGTAGACCTTAAGGGTCAGTATGAAGAAATTAAAGAGACGGTTAATTCTTCTGTATTAGAAGTTATAGATTCTACAGCTTTTATTAATGGACCTAAGGTTCATGAATTTCAACAAAATTTAGAAAAATATTTAGGCGTAAAGCATGTCATTCCCTGCGCCAATGGTACAGATGCCTTACAAATTGCCATGATGGGTTTAGGCTTAAATCAAGGCGATGAAGTAATAACAGCCGATTTTACTTTTGCAGCAACTGTTGAGGTAATTGCATTATTAGGCTTAACGCCAGTTTTGGTCGATGTTGAACCTGATACTTTTAATATTGATGTCAATGCCATTAAAAAAGCAATCACTCCAAATACCAAGGCCATTGTACCTGTACATTTATTTGGTCAATGCGCTAATATGGATGCTATTATGGATATAGCTAGGGAGCATAACCTTTATGTAATCGAAGATAATGCACAAGCCATTGGCGCAAATTACACTCATAAAGATGGCTCAAAAGCTAAAGCAGGAACCATCGGTCATGTAGCGTCAACATCATTTTTCCCATCTAAAAATTTAGGCTGTTATGGCGATGGAGGTGCCATTTTTACAAATGATGACGATTTAGCTCATACAATTCGTGGGATTGTAAACCATGGTATGTATAGACGCTATTATCACGATGTTGTTGGTGTAAATTCTAGGTTAGATTCGATTCAAGCAGCAGTTTTAAATACAAAACTCCCAAAACTGGATGATTATAATACACGTCGAAAGGAAGCTGCCAACAAATATGATGACGCCTTTAAAGAGGCTAACAATATTATAGTGCCTTTTAGAAATGGTACAGACGATAGTCACGTCTTTCATCAATATACATTGAAGATTAAAAACGGCAAAAGAGATGCACTTGTTGAGCATTTAAACAGCCAAGGAATTCCTTGTGGTGTGTATTATCCTGTGCCCTTGCATAGTCAAAAAGCATATCAAGATTCTAGATATAATGAAGCAGACTTTACGGTAACCAATCAACTTATAAAAGAAGTCATTTCATTACCAATGCACACAGAATTAGATGATGAACAAATTGCATTTATAACGAGCACAGTAATAAATTTTGTAAATGGCTAAAATACTTGTTACTGGAGGATTGGGTTTTATTGGGTCTCACACAGTGGTAGAGCTTCAAAACGAAGGATTTGAAGTTATAATTATTGATGATTTGTCAAACTCTTCGGAAGAGGTATTAAACCGAATTGCTTCAATAACCAGTGTTAAACCGCTCTTTGAAAAGCTCGATTTAAAAGAAAAGACCAAAGTCCAATCTTTTTTTAAAAAACATAACGATATACAAGGTGTCATTCATTTTGCAGCAAGTAAAGCAGTAGGAGAGAGTGTCGAGAAACCGCTTTTGTACTATGAAAACAATATCAATACACTTGTTTACATACTTCAAGAAATGAAACACCTTGAAACAGCTAACTTTATTTTTAGTTCTTCTTGTACTGTTTATGGTCAAGCCGATGATATGCCAATTACTGAAGATGCTCCAGTAAAAAAAGCCGAATCACCATATGGCAATACAAAGCAAATTGGTGAGGAAATCATTCAAGATGTTTGCAAAATCAATAATGAATTTAATGGCATAGCCTTACGTTATTTTAATCCAATAGGAGCGCACGAAAGTGCAAAAATTGGTGAATTGCCAATTGGAGTGCCTCAAAATTTAGTACCATTTATCACACAAACAGCCATAGGATTGAGAGAACAATTATCGGTTTTTGGAAATGATTATCCAACACACGATGGCACTTGTATAAGAGATTATATTCATGTGGTAGATTTGGCAAAAGCACATGTTGTTGCACTGCAACGATTATTACAAGGCAAGAATACGTCTAATTACGAAACTTTTAATATAGGTACAGGAAAAGGTAGCAGTGTGTTGGATGTTGTCACATCTTTTGAAAGAGTTTCTGGACAAAAGCTCAATTATAAAATAGCTAATAGAAGATCGGGAGATGTAATTAAAGCTTACGCTAATACCCAAAAGGCCAATAAAATACTGGGATGGAAAGCACAAATTACTTTAGATGACGCTTTGGCTTCTGCTTGGAAATGGGAGCAAAACATTCGAAAAAATTCTTAAAAAACCCTCGAAAAAGTTTTTTTACTTTAAGAATGTACTTTATCTTTTTTACGCTGTTTTAAACTCGACCATAGTATTAAAATCATTCCAGTAGTAACAGATAAATCGGCAATATTAAAAATTCCTGTTCTTACAAAACCTAGGTCTATAAAAAGAAAATCGGTTACTGAGCCATAGACAAATCTATCAAAAACATTAGCAATTCCACCACCAACAACACACGAAAAACCTATTAAAGAAAGTTTATCCATCTGTTTTTCTTTAAACATATAGTATAAAACAAACAAAAGTACAGCAGCTGGAATTAGTAATAATACAAACAATTTTAGAGTTGGGTTTAAATCCCCTCCCATTCCTAAAAAAGCACCATCATTTTCAATATTTCGCAAGGTGAGATATTCACCAATTATTGGAGTGCTACTATTTTTCTCTACTGTTGCTCTTACCCAGAATTTAGAAATTTGGTCGGCAGTAATATTAGCAATTACCAGTAAAATGATAGATGCGTTACGAGATATATTCATTTAAATTAAACTTCTAAAGTTGCTGAGGCTGTTTGAGCTTCCCTATCAATTTTTTTAACCAAACCTTGCAGGACTTTTCCAGGGCCTACTTCGGTAAATAAAGTTGCGCCATCTGCAATCATTTGTTGTATAGTTTGTGCCCACCTAACAGGCGCTGTTAATTGTGAGATTAAATTTGCTTTTATCTCATTTTCATCTATCACAGCATTGGCAGTCACATTTTGATAAATGGGACAATTAGGCTTGCTAAATAACGTATTTTCGATTGCCGCAGCCAATTCTTCTCTAGCAGGTTCCATTAAAGGTGAGTGAAAAGCACCACCAACTGGCAATACCAAAGCTCGTCTTGCACCTGCTTCTTTTAACGTGTCACAGGCTTTGTTTATGGCATCAATTTCCCCCGAAATAACTAGTTGCCCAGGGCAATTATAGTTTGCTGCAACTACAATCCCTTCAGTTGTAGCACATATTTTTTCAACGATATCATCATCCAGACCTAACACAGCAGCCATGGTACTTGGTTGTATTTCACAAGCTTTTTGCATTGCTAAAGCACGTTGAGAAACCAATCTCAAACCATCTTCAAAGGTCAAAGCTCCTGCGGCCACTAAAGCCGAAAACTCACCAAGTGAATGTCCAGCTACCATATTTGGTTTAAAACGATCTCCTAGAGTTTTGGCTAGAATTACTGAATGTAAAAATATAGATGGCTGAGTTACCTTTGTTTCTTTTAGATTTTCAGCAGAGCCTTCAAACATGATATCGGTTATTGAAAAACCAAGAATACCGTTAGCTTTTTCAAATAACTCTTGTGCTAAAGGAGCGTTTTCATAAAGGTCTAAGCCCATTCCTGAGAATTGAGCACCTTGACCAGGAAAAATGTATGCGTTCATTTTTTTAATTTAGCTGCAAAAATAGGAATATTTTTTTTAGAAATTAGACCGCTTTGCTGTTAGAATATAGAACCCTTCTGAAAAAACCTTAGCTTTTAAATGAAGTTTTAAATAACGTGAGTTCGATATAAAAATCATTGACTATAAGCTGATTGAAATAAAAACACCCCTAATGAGCTACACTCGGTATCTTCACTGAAAATATATTTTCATTTCGATAATCCTCAAGGGGACAATGTCATCTTTGGTAATTCCTCCCTTGAGGGAGGAGCAAGGAGGGTGTTTACAATAAATAAACACATATCACACTAACAATCAAGTAATTATATTTTGACTATATATTTTTAGTTATATCGAACTCACGTTAACTACTTTAATTCATTAAATAAAGGATCTTGATGTTTGTCCCTAGCATATTCATAACCTTGTTTCCACCAATTTACCATTAAGCGTTTACTAAATATCAATGAGTTTTCTGTTAAGCTCGTTGGTGTATAATATAGGTTTAAGTTAACATCATTGTTTTTTGCTGCTAATTTTCCAATAGTAATATCGTTTCTTTCTACTTGATCCAACAAATGGCCAAATAGGTTTAGCATTAACGAAAATGGGTTCTTTCCTAGCACTTTTTGTTTTTCCATATTT
>CALZKX010000137.1 GCA_945788155.1 uncultured Flavobacteriaceae bacterium | reverse complement strand
TGCCATTGGTAGTGGTATTGAGTTAGCACAACAAGTGTCAAAAAACCTACCTAACGAGCCAAAAGTTCAAATATTTAAAACCTATGGCACTGCAATGCTTAGGTTTGAAGATTTAGAAATTGAATTTGTTGGCGCCAGAAAAGAATCCTATTCTGAAAATAGCAGAAACCCTATTGTGGAAAATGGCACTTTAAAAGACGACCAAAACCGTCGCGATTTTACTATTAACGCACTTGCTTTCAGTTTAAACAAAGACACCTATGGTGAATTATTGGATCCCTTTAATGGTGTTTCCGATCTTAATAATAAAATAATTCGCACACCTTTAAATCCAGACATAACTTATAGTGATGATCCTTTGCGGATGCTTCGTGCTATACGATTTGCAACACAACTAGGTTTTAAGATTGAAGAAACATCACTTAACGCTATTAAAAAAAACAAGGAACGCATTGCTATTATTAGTAAAGAGCGTATCGTAACTGAATTTCATAAAATATTGGAAAGCGATGAGCCTTCATCTGGATTTATTTTGCTAGAAAAAACAGGATTACTAGAACTTATTTTACCAGAATTAACAGCTTTAAAAGGTATTGATGAAGTTGAAGGGCAACGTCATAAAGATAATTTTTACCATACCTTAGAAGTAGTTGACAATATTGCCAAACATACAGATGATGTTTGGTTACGTTGGGCAGCCTTACTTCATGATATTGGAAAAGCACCGACAAAAAAGTTTAGTAAAAAAGTAGGTTGGACCTTTCATGGACATGAATTCGAAGGCTCAAAAATGGTTTACCACTTATTTAAAAGATTGAAAATGCCATTAAATGAAAAAATGAAGTTTGTTCAAAAAATGGTGTTAATGAGTTCTCGCCCTATCGTGTTAGCGCAAGATGGAGTAACCGATTCGGCTGTACGTCGTTTAGTTTTCGATGCTAGCGATTATGTAGATGATTTAATGACACTTTGTGAGGCAGATATTACCACTAAAAACCCTAAGCGATTTAAAAAGTACCACAACAACTTCAAAATTGTTAGGCAAAAAATAATTGAAGTTGAAGAACGTGACCACATTAGGAATTTTCAACCACCTGTATCTGGTGAAGAAATCATGAATACATTTAATTTAAAACCCTCAAAAGAAATAGGGATTATAAAAGAAGCCATAAAAGAAGCTATTTTAGAAGGTGATATCCCAAACGAATTTGATGCAGCTTATAATTTAATGCTTAAAGAAGGTACTAAACTAGGTTTGAAAAAACATGAAAAAAGACAATAAAAAAGTATTCTACTGGCTATTAACAGGCTGTGTTTTAATCTTCATCATGGTAGTTGTTGGTGGTATCACAAGGTTAACACATTCTGGGCTTTCAATTTCAAATTACAAGCTAATTTCTGGGACTATCCCACCAATGAATGAGGTTGAATGGCAGGAAGCCTTCGACCTATACAAGCAATATCCTGAATATCAAAAACTTAACAACCACTTTACACTTCAAGATTTTAAAGATATTTACTTTTGGGAGTGGTTACATCGTGTCATTGGGCGCTTTATAGGTGTTGTGTTTTTTATTCCTTTCTTATATTTTTTAATTAAAAAACAACTTACAAACCCAACCATAAAAAAAGCGATTGTTCTTTTAATTCTTGGTGGTTTTCAAGGGTTTTTAGGATGGTATATGGTAAAAAGTGGCTTGGTGGACAGGCCAGATGTAAGCCATTATAGGTTGGCAGCACACCTAACAACAGCGTTTATAACTTTTGCTTACACGTTTTGGGTAGCATTGGATATTATTTACCCCAACAAAAAAGTAATTGAAAAACAGTTAAGAAATTTTATAAGAATCACACTTGGTGTACTGATACTTCAAATTATTTATGGAGCATTTGTAGCAGGTTTAGATGCAGGTTTTATGCACAATCACTGGCCAATGATGAGTGAAGGAAAATTTATGCATGAAACCGTTTACATAGAACAATCTCCTATTATTAAAAACTTTATTGAAGGTAAAAGTGGTGTACAGTTTGTGCATCGAATACTTGCATATATAGTAGTTGTTTTAATTCTAGTTATTTGGAACAAAACCAGAAAGAAACACTTAACAAAAGATCAAAAAAATGGAATAAATGCCCTTTTACTATTAGTAGGCATACAATTTTTATTAGGTGTATTGACCATAATAATGCAAGTTCCTGTTTGGCTAGGAGTAGCTCACCAAATAGGTGCTTTTTTCTTGTTAACAGCGACGACATTTGTATTGCATCGATTTACCAAATAACAAAATTTTAGATAAATTTGCACTAACAATAATTATTCATGATTTACAGATTTAGAGTCATACTCGACAACGATACCGAAGATGATATTTTTAGGGATATCGAAATTAGAAAAACCGATACCTTAGAAGATTTGCATAATACCATTACACAATCTTTTGGGTTTGATGGCACCGAAATGGCGTCATTTTATAAAAGTGACGATGAGTGGAATCAAGGTGAAGAAATTTCGTTGTTCGATATGAGTGAAAGTATAAACCCTGTAAAATTAATGAATGAGACGTTTCTTGAAGATGTTGTAGACCAAAGTAAAACAAAACTAATTTATGTCTACGATTTCCTAAGTATGTGGACATTTTTAGTGGAATTAGCTGAAATTGTTCAAGTTACTAAAGGTGTAGACTACCCAAACCTCATGTATGTTCATGGTCAAATACCAGATGAAGCTCCAGAAAAATCTTTTGAAGCTGACGATTTAGAAGATTTTGACAAATTTGGAAATGATTTAAACATTGATGATTATGACGATTTAGATTTCAACGAAAATTGGAACTAAAATTTTAATTTGTTTGCATAGTGTGTGTTTGATATTTACAAAAGCTTTGTAACAACTTTTGGCTTTTATCGTCTTACCTTTATAACTAATCAATCATTACATTTTGGAATCGATTTTAACAATTAATAACCTTACTAAAAAATTTGGTTACTTAACTGCGGTTAAGGATCTTTCATTTACAATAAATAAAGGCAACGTTTATGGCATACTTGGGCCCAACGGAAGTGGCAAATCCACAACCCTTGGTGTAGTATTAAACGTTGTAAATAAAACTTCTGGAGATTTTCATTGGTTTGATGGAGACATCACAACCCATGATGCACTTAAAAAAGTTGGTGCCATTATTGAAAACCCAAACTTTTATCCATACATGTCAGGCTACGACAATTTGAGGTTGGTTTGTAAAATTAAAGGCGTAGATCTATGTAAAATAGATGAGAAACTGGAAATTGTTGGTTTAACCGACCGCAAGAATAGCAAGTTTAAAACCTATTCCTTAGGGATGAAACAACGTTTAGCAATTGCTTCAGCTTTATTAAATGACCCTGAAATTTTAATTCTGGACGAACCAACAAACGGTCTTGACCCTCAAGGAATACATCAAATTAGACAAATTATTAAAGACATTGCCAATGATGGTACAACCATACTATTAGCTTCTCATTTATTGGACGAAGTTGAAAAAGTATGTTCGCATGTGGTTGTTTTGCGCAAGGGTGTAAAATTATATTCAGGTCGTGTAGATGAAATGACATCCAGTCATGGGTTCTTTGAATTAAAAACAGAGAAACACGATGCGTTGATTGCCATTCTTGAAAACGATGAAGCTTTTGGTAAAATTAAAGTAGAAGATGGATTAATTACTGCTTTTTTAAATAATCCTATGGAAGCCTCAACTTTTAATAAATTAATGTTCGAAAAAGGCATAACCTTATCTCACCTTGTGAAACGTAAGGAAAGCCTAGAAGAACAATTCCTTCAATTAACAGACAACAACTAATCAATCAAAATCATGGTACGTCTATTACAACTAGAATTACAAAAATTGTTGCTCAATAAAACGAGTAAAATTCTCATATTTATATCATTTATATTACCCTTTACAATTATTTTATTGTCAGCAATCAAAATAAATGTATTTGGTTTTTTTACATTAGAACTTGGCGAATTAGGTATTTATAATTTTCCAATAATTTGGCATATTACAACATTCTTTGCATCACAATTCAAGTTTTTCTTTGCGATAGTCGTAGTAAGTATGATAGGTAACGAATACAGCAATAAAACGATTAAGCAAAATTTAATAGATGGTTTAAGTAAAAAGGAGTTTATTCTGTCTAAGTTTTATACCATTGTATTCTTTTCATTAGTTGCTACAGTTTTACTAACCATTATTGCATTACTTATAGGCCTTTATTATTCCAGTTATAACGAAATTGGTATTATACTATCTGAAACCGAATATTTATTAGGTTACTTTGTGAAGCTGGTAGGTTTTTTCTCTTTCTGTCTATTCTTAGGCATGTTAGCTAAACGTTCTGCTTTTGCTTTAGCTTTTTTGTTTGTAGATTTTATTCTGGAATGGATTATTTTTGGGATTATAGCCTGGAAAGCTAATGCAGATATTGCAGAGAAAATCCAAAATTTCTTTCCATTAAAATCAATGTACAATCTTATTAAGCAGCCTTTTCAACGTGTTGCAATGTCTAAATTTCCTGACAAAGCTAGTTTAGCATACGACTACGCTGTTCATTGGTACGAGATTGTAATTGTTATAGCTTGGACAGCTTTATTTGTGTTTTTATCGTACAGGTTATTAAAAAAGCGAGATTTGTAATATATTTATGAGCTATATTGCTTGTAAATGAAAAAGATATTATTAATCCTAACCCTTATAAGTTCACTACAGGCTTTTGCTCAAGGGGAAGCTAACAATTGGTATTTTGGTTTTGGTGCTGGTTTGCAATTTAATCAAGCGACTGGAAATACTACTGTATTATATGATGGGCAATTAAGCACTAATGAAGGATGCTCAACTATATCTGATGCTAATGGTAATTTACTTTTTTATTCAGATGGCATTACAGTTTGGAATAGAAATCACCAAGTCATGCCAAACGGAAACGGTTTGTTTGGAGATCCATCAAGTACACAATCGGCATTGGTAGTCCCAAAACCAGATGATCCAGATATTTTTTACATTTTTACAGTAGATATAAAATTTGATAATGAACCTGTAGATCATGGTTTAAATTATTCTATTGTTGATATGTCTTTAGATGGTGGTTTTGGAGACGTTACAGCAGATAAAAATATAAATTTACTTAGTACATGCTCTGAAAAAATTACAGCAGTTTTAAAAGATTGTGTTACAAAATCTATTTGGGTGATTGCTTTTGCATCACCAAATGGAGATTCAGGAAGCTATGATACATATCATGCCTTTGAAGTTTCAATGACAGGAGTAAATGCAACATCAATAAAATCTACTTTTAACTTAAATGTGAGTGATAAACGTGGTTATTTAAAACTCTCTCCTGATGGCACCAAGATGGTTTGTGCAAATATGAGAGGTAATTTTAACGACCCCAATAATATAGATCAACTATTATTATACGATTTTGATGAAACCACTGGTTCTGTAAGTAATCAACAACGGCTCTTTATTAATTCTCAAAACAATAAACCCTATGGTGTAGAATTTTCTCCTAATAGTCAAGTACTTTATGTACACTCTTCTAATGATGAAGGTGGACCTCCAATAAACCATTCAGCATCATTAACCCAGTTTAATCTTGCTGCAGTAGACATACAAGCAAGTGAGATAGAATTAGATAATAGACAACTTTATAGAGGTGGTTTACAGCTAGGTCCAAATGGGAAAATTTATCGCGCCTTAAGTGCTACCTATCAACAAGGGTTGCCTTTTCTTGGCATAATACATAATCCAAATAATATTGGTGCTGCTGCCAACTACCAACATAATGCTATTAGTCTTACGCCAAATTTATCGTCGCAAGGATTTCCGCCTTTTATCCAGTCAATTTTTAATACTGAAGTAGATATTATTAGAAATGGAATTAGCGTTACAAACCTATCTCTTTGTGTGGGAGAAACTTATACATTAATGGCTGATGATATTGTTGGTGCAACTTATACCTGGACTTTAGATGGTAACCCATTACCAAATACGGTTTTTGACCTCAACATTACTCAAGGAGGTATCTATGAAGTATTAATAGATTTAAATAATGGTGATTGCCCCATAGAAGGTAAAGCAATTATAAGTTATTTTACACCTCCTATTGCCAATCAACCTACAAATATTAATATTTGTGATGATGATAATAATGGTCTATATAGTTTTGATTTTACAACTAATATTGATGCTCAAGTATTAGGTGTACAAGATGCTGCAACTTTTAGTGTTCATTACTTTGAATCTCAAACAGATGCTGATAATAATTCAAATGAAATTGTAATGCCTTACCAAAACATTAACAATCCTCAAGAAATATTTGTGAGAATAGATAATAATGGATATACCGACTGTTTTGATACAACTTCTTTTTTTATTGAAGTTTTTGACTCTCCCACTGCAAACCCTATTAACAATTGGGAAATTTGCGATGATAATACTGATGGAAGTGATACAAATGGGCAACGTGATTTTGACCTTTCAACATTAAACGCGATAGTTTTAGGTACTCAAAACTCATTGCAAAACATTATTACATATCATAATTCTCAAGCTGATGCAGATGCTGGCGTCAATCCTTTACCAAATTCGTATTACAATACAACACCTAATATTGAGACTATTTTTGTTAGAATTGAAAATATTGCTTATTCCGATTGTTTTGATACGACTTCTTTTAACTTAATAGTAAATATTATTCCAGATGCATTTAATACCACATTGTTTCAATGTGATGAAGACGGAAATCCTGACGGATTTACCTTATTTAACCTTACTGAAGCCAATGATGCTTTAACAGGAGGAATTGCCAATAGATCCACTAAGTTTTTCCTAACTCCTACTGACGCACAAAACGATACTAACGAAATTGATGGGACTTCTTTTAGTAACATGATTAGCACTCAAACAATTTATGTTCAAGTTATAAATGATAACACAGGATGTTTTCGGGTTGCAGAATTAACACTAGATGTTACAGCTACTGATGCTACTAATGCAATACTTACTAATTGTGATGATGATGGTATTGAAGATGGGTTTTATAACTTCGATTTAAGTCTCGCTGATACAACAATTTTAACTAATTTACCAAGTACTGTCACTTTAAGTTACTATGAAAATTACGACGACTCCCTTTTAGAAGTAAATAACTTAGGAACAACATTTACCAATACAATACCTTATTCACAAACTATTTATGCAAGGATTGAAAATGCCAATGCCTGTTTTGGAATTGCCGAAGTACAACTAATTGTTTATGAAATCCCTGATATTGAAACCGAGTTTGAAACCATTTATTGTCTTAATACTTTTCCAGAAACCATAACGTTAGATTCTGGACTCATTAATAATTTACCTAGCGATTTTACATATTTATGGTCCACAGGAGAAACGACACAAGAGATACAAATAAATACTCCTGGAACCTATACTGTAACTGTAACAAATGCTAATAATTGCAATAAAGTTAGAACCATAAATGTAGTGCCTTCAAACATTGCAACCATTGAAAATATTGTCGTTGAAGATGCTAGGTCCAATAATACTATAAGTGTTCTAGTTTCTGGTGAAGGCGATTATGAATATGCTATTAACAACATTAATGGACCATTCCAAGACAGTAACTTTTTTGAAAATGTCCCTCCAGGTTTCCATACCATTTTTGTAAGAGACAAAAATAATTGTGGTATTGTTAACCAAATAGTTTCCGTTATTGGCTTCCCAAAATTCTTTACACCAAATGGTGATGGCTACAACGATACATGGCAAGTTTTTGGTGTAAACGTTGCAGCACAATTTGAAAGTGTAATTTATATTTTTGATCGCTACGGAAAACTATTAAAACAATTATCACCTCAAAGTATTGGTTGGGATGGTACTTTTAATGGACAAGATTTACCTTCAAACGATTATTGGTTCCATGTAAAACTTCAAGATGGACGTGTTTTTAAAAGTCATTTTACCTTAAAACGGTAAATATATTCGATTTTTTATCAAAAAGTAGTCTTTTTCTTCTTACAAAATGTATTTCATCGAATATTTTTGTATTTCATCTACTTTAAACCTACTTTCACCATCTAAACCCAAATCAATATCAATAGCTTTAAAAAGTTGCCTTTTTTTTAGCCATGGTACAAACCTAAAAAATGAGAATAACCTACTTCATCTCCCTCGTGTTTTTGCTATTATGCCATTCAGCATTGTCGCAAAGAATCTTAGTTGATAACTCTCAATCTATACAAGCGTTAATAGAAAACAATTTAGCCGAAGGCTGTGTGGAGATAACCAATATATCCTCTACTGTAAATGGCGCAGTAAATGGGTTTTCAAGTTTTGGGTATTTTGAACGTGCCAATACTAATTTTCCTTTTGAAAATGGTATTATGCTCTCAACAGGAAATGCCAATTCAGCAGGAAACACAACCAATATCAATATTTTAAATGAAGGCGAATTAACTTGGGGTACAGATCCTGACCTTGAAACAGCATTGGGCATTACAGATACTTATAACGCCACGTCCATAGAGTTTGATTTTGTATCAATTTCTAATGTCATTCAATTTAATTATATCTTAGCTTCCGAGGAATACTTTGGAAACTTCCCTTGCGAATATTCCGATGGTTTTGCATTTTTAATTAAAGAAGCTAGCACAACTAATCCCTATACAAACATTGCATTGATTCCTGGTACAAATACGCCTGTAAACACCAATACAGTTCATGACGAAATAGTAGGTTTTTGCCCTGCTGAAAACGAGCAATATTTTGATGGTTATAGTATGGGAGACACAAACTATAATGGTAGAACGAACATATTAACAGCCACGGCAAACATAAACCCCAATGTGCTTTATAGAATAAAGTTGGTAATTGCCGATCAAAATGATGAAAACTACGATTCGGCTGTTTTTATTCAAGGAAATAGTTTTAATCCTACTGTAAATCTTGGACCAGATATTACAACTTGTGCCGAAGACTATACAATTAATGG
>CALZKX010000136.1 GCA_945788155.1 uncultured Flavobacteriaceae bacterium | reverse complement strand
AATATCATTCAACCAGTAATTAATATTAAGTTTTGTGCCTGAATAAACAATAGCTTCCATTTCTTTAACAAAATCTTGCATTTCTAAACCTTTGGCTGATGCAATATCATCTAAAGGTAATTTTCTATCTATATTTTGAATGATGTACAATTTTAAGGCCGAATTTGAACCAGTAGATTTAACAATCATGTCCTCTGGTCTAATAATATCATTTTCTTCTACATAAGTAGAAATTAGATCAATAAAATCTCTCCCATACTTTTTAGCTTTGCCTTCACCAACACCATGAACATTAGATAATTCTTCCATTGAAATTGGATATTTAAGAGCCATATCCTCCAATGAAGGGTCTTGAAAGACAACAAATGGAGGTACGCCAAGTTTTTTAGCATTTCGCTTTCTTAAATCTTTTAGCATCGACATTAATTTTTCGTCTACCGAAGCTCCTCCTCCTTTTTTGGCAGTAATAATTCCAGTATTGTCTCCTTCATCAAAAATATGGTCTTCAGCCATCATGAAAGAGGTTGGTTTGTTTACAAATTCCCTTCCTAAATCGGTTACCTTAAGTACTCCGTAAGTTTCTATGTCTTTCCTTAAATATCCAGCCACTAACACCTGTCTTATAAGTGCCATCCAAAATTTATCATCTTTATTTTTTCCGATTCCAAAAAATGGCTGGGAATCTGTTTTATGCGACTTTATTAGTGCATTCTCTTTTCCAATAATAACATTTACCAAATCTTTGCTTTTGTATGTTTCATTGGTTTTGGCGACTACTTCTATTAATGTAACAACTTCATCTTTAGCTTCACTTTTCTTTTTAGGATTTCTAACATTATCATCCATATCGCCACCTTCACCTGTTTCATTATCAAACGCTTCTCCAAAGTAATGTAATATAAACTTACGTCTAGAAACTGCTGTTTCGGCAAAAGCTACTACCTCTTGCAGTAAAGCATGTCCTATTTCTTGTTCAGCAACAGGTTTTCCGGACATAAATTTTTCGAGTTTTTCGATATCCTTGTAAGCATAGTATGCTAAACAATGTCCTTCGCCTCCATCTCTTCCTGCACGACCAGTTTCTTGGTAATAACTTTCAATACTCTTTGGGATATCATGGTGAATTACAAAACGAACGTCTGGTTTATCGATTCCCATGCCAAATGCGATAGTTGCCACCACAACATCGGCATCTTCCATTAAAAACATATCTTGATGCTTTACTCTAGTTTTTGCATCTAGTCCAGCATGATATGGCACCGCTTTTACTCCATTTACTTGCAGCACTTGGGCTAACTCTTCAACGCGTTTTCTGCTTAAGCAGTAAACAATTCCTGATTTTCCATGGTTTTGCTTAACAAAACGAATAATATCGGCATCAACCGATTTTGTTTTTGGACGAACTTCATAAAACAAATTTGGTCTATTAAAAGATGCTTTAAAAGTAGTAGCATCGGTAATCCCTAAGTTTTTTAAAATGTCTTCTTGAACTTTTGGAGTCGCTGTGGCAGTTAAACCAACCATTGGTATATTGTCTCCAATGCGTTTTATAATATGTCTTAAATTTCGGTATTCTGGTCTAAAATCATGTCCCCACTCACTTATACAATGTGCTTCGTCAATAGCCATAAAAGAGATTTTTTGAGATTTTAAAAACTCTACATTCTCTTCTTTGGTAAGCGATTCTGGAGCTACATATAGCAATTTGGTAATACCTTTTTCAATATCGTCCTTAACTCGTTTTACTTGGGTTTTATTTAGGGAAGAATTTAATACGTGAGCGACGCCTTCTTCGTTAGACACGCCTCTAATAGCATCCACTTGATTCTTCATTAATGCAATTAAAGGAGATACTACAATAGCAGTCCCTTCTTTCATAAGTGCTGGAAGTTGGTAACATAAAGACTTTCCTCCTCCAGTAGGCATAATAACAAATGTATTTTTTTCTGCTACTACGCTTTTAATTACTTCTTCTTGTAGTCCTTTAAATTTATCAAACCCAAAATATTTTTTTAAGGCTTGGTGTAAATCGGTTTCATCAAAACTCATTAATCCCTCAGTTTCTTTATTATGCTAAATCAAAATTTATTAAAAGAGTCATTAAATATTCAAATTTAGAGAACTCTCATTATTTTTTTTCGTTTTTTTGTACTATTATTTTTGTTACTTAAAAGTAATAAAATTAAAATGACTTTTAAAGATAGTAAAATCTTTAAAATACATAACCTCAAAAATTATAAATTTTGAATACTTCAAAATCTATTTTAGATATTGCAAAAGATACCATCAATATGGAGAGTCATGCGATTGCTAATCTTTCTAATTTGTTGGATGACAATTTTTCAAAATCGGTACAGCTAATTTACAACTCTAAAGGTAGAGTTATTATTACTGGTATTGGAAAAAGTGCCATTATTGCTAATAAAATTGTGGCAACGCTTAATTCAACCGGAACTCCAGCTATTTTTATGCATGCTGCTGATGCCATTCACGGTGACCTAGGCCTTATTTTGGAAGATGATGTAGTGGTATGTATCTCAAAAAGCGGTAATACTCCTGAGATTAAAGTTTTGGTGCCTCTAATAAAAAATGGCCCAAATAAAATGATTGCAATTACTGGAAATACTGAGTCGTTTCTAGGTCAAAATGCCAATTTCGTATTAAATACTTTTGTTAAAAAAGAAGCTTGTCCAAACAATTTAGCACCAACAACCAGTACAACTGCGCAGTTGGTTATGGGTGATGCCTTAGCGGTTTGTTTATTGGAATTGCGTGGATTTTCAAGTAAAGATTTTGCAAAATACCATCCAGGAGGTGCACTAGGCAAAAAATTGTATTTGCGTGTGAGCGATATCTCTTCAGTAAACCAAAAACCAAAAGTTGCAAAAGACACTAAAATAAAAGATGTTATTATTGAAATATCTGAAAAAATGATGGGTGTAACTGCAGTTGTTGAAAATGATAAAATTATTGGTATCATCACAGATGGTGATTTAAGACGTATGTTAAGTAAAACTGATGATTTTTCGAGTTTTACAGCAAAAGATATTATGGGTTCAAATCCAAAATACATAGACATAGATGCCATGGCTGTTGACGCCATGGAACTTATGGAAGAAAACGAAATTTCGCAATTACTAGTTGAAGACAATGGCAAGTACGAAGGAGTAATACATTTACACGATCTTATAAAAGAAGGCATTATATAATGGCAAAGAAAAGTGTAAACGAAATGTCTTTTCTAGACCATCTTGAAGATTTAAGATGGCATTTAATACGAGCAACATCAGCAATTGTAATTGTAGGAACGCTAGCCTTCATTTTTAGTCGTTCAATCTTTAAGCTTATTATTTTTGCGCCAACAGTAATGAGTTTTCCTACCTATAAAATGTTGTGTAAAGCTGCACAATTTATTAACGTAGATACTACTTTTTGCGCTGAAGAATTACCGATGATGATTCAAAATAGGACAATGGCTGGGCAATTTTCGGCAGATATCTGGACGTCTATTTTAGCTGGTTTCATTATTGCTTTTCCTTATGTTATCTATCAACTATGGAAGTTTATTAGTCCTGGAATGCATCCAGATGAACGCAAGCATTCCAGAGGGTTCATTATCATTTGTTCCTTGTTGTTTTTCTTAGGCGTGTTGTTTGGTTATTATATTGTAACACCACTTTCAATTAACTTTTTAGCAAATTATAGCATCTCAGATATTGTAGATAATCAAATAGATATTGGTTCTTATATCGCTTTGGTACGATCTGCTACTTTGGCTTCTGGTTTGGTATTTGAGTTACCAATAATTATTTACTTCTTAACAAAAATAGGTTTAGTAACACCTGAGTTCTTAAAAAAGTACCGCAAATATGCGTTGGTGATTGTTTTAATTTTATCTGCAATTATTACACCTCCAGATATTGCAAGTCAAATAATTGTAGCTATTCCAATAATCATATTATATCAAGTCAGCATATATATCTCTAAAATTGTGATAAGAAATCAAAAGAAAAAAGAAGCTAGACATGTCAAATCCAGTTAAGGAATTTAATGAGTATCGTGCTAAAATGAATGATAAGATTTTAGCCGATAATAATAAAATAATAAAACGCATTTTTAATCTTGATACCAACGCATTTCAAGAAGGTACTCTAGATGTAAAAACCAAGGAACTTCTTGGGTTAGTGGCATCAACAGTTCTAAGATGTGATGATTGTATAAAATATCATTTAGAAAATTGTTATAAAGAAGGATTAAAAAAAGAAGAGGTTGTAGAAACGTTGAGCATTGCGACATTAGTTGGAGGTACTATTGTCATTCCACATTTACGTCGTGCCTATGAATATTGGGATGCTTTGGAGCAACAAGGTTAAATAATTTATAAAAAACCTACGCAGTAATAGTAGCTTATATGTTTTTACTATTTTTAGCGTTCATTATAAGTGTATGATTTTAAAAGCCAATAATTTAATGAAGTCCTATAGTGGACGAAAAGTTGTAAAAGATGTTTCCCTTGAAGTAAACCAAGGAGAGATTGTTGGATTACTTGGACCTAATGGTGCTGGAAAAACAACCTCTTT
>CALZKX010000135.1 GCA_945788155.1 uncultured Flavobacteriaceae bacterium | reverse complement strand
GTTAAAATAGATGGGTCTTTGATTACCTTTGTGATGAACTTCCTGCTTTTCATCCTTTTAATAAATTTTTCAAGAAATAGTGCATCATCCTTAGAGCGGCATTCAAAATTTAAAACCACGTCCCAATCATTTGCAATTTTGGAAAAGCCACCAGAGTAGGTATGTTCGTTGTGTTTTACAAGACGTGCATCGGTGCTATGGGTCTCGCCAACGTAATACGTGTTCGTAGATAGACTATAAATTATGTATAAAAAATGCATTGAAACAATGGTTAAAAACAAAAAACCCCGAAAGCAACAAAGTTTCAGGGTTTTTAAGTGGTACCTCCAGGAATCGAACCAGGGACACACGGATTTTCAGTCCGTTGCTCTACCAACTGAGCTAAGGTACCTCGCCAAAGCGGATGCAAATATATAGTCTATTTTATTATTCCGCAAAATAAAAGATATAAAAAATGGTTTTGTAAATTTACACCTTTTATTTTGCAGATGAATTTAATTGTAGATGTTGGGAATACCAATGTGAAACTTGCTGTTTTTCAAGATGGTGCAATGGTCAATAAAGAGATTATTGACATAAATGAGATTGAAGTTAAAATTCAAGAACTCATAAAAAAACAACCGCTTTTAAGCAAAGCAATTATGTCTTCAGTTGGTAATATAAGCCAAGAACAACTTACAAACATTACCAAACACCTTGAGACTATTGTTTTAAGCTCTCATACTAAGATTCCATTTAAAAACAAGTATAAAACGCCTAACACATTAGGTGTGGATAGAATTGCTTTAGTAAGTGCGTCTGTTCTAAAATATCCTCAAAAAAACGTATTGATTATTGATGCTGGAACTTGTATAACTTATGACTTCATTAATGCAAAAAACGAGTATTTGGGAGGTGCTATATCTCCTGGAATTTCAATGCGCTATAACTCGTTAAATAATTTAACAGTTAACTTACCGTTATTGAAAAGAAAAGCTCCAAAAAAATTAATTGGTAATTCTTCAAAGGAATCTATTCATTCTGGAGTTATTAATGGAATTTTAATGGAGATTGATGGTATTGTTGAAAAATACCACAAAAAATATAAAGATTTAACAGTTATTTTAACAGGAGGAGACTCAGATTTCTTGTCAAAGCGATTAAAAAGTAGCATATTTGCGAACTCAAATTTTCTTTTAGAAGGTTTGAATTTCATATTAGAATTTAACTTAAACGAATGATAAAACAAATCTGTTTAATATTTATAGCATTTTTAGCTTTAAATATTCATGCTCAAGAAGGAACAACCTCGCCATATTCATTTTATGGATTAGGGAGTTTAAAATTTAAAGGTACTACCGAAAATGTGAGTATGGGAGGATTAAGTATTTTTACAGATAGTATTCATGTTAATTTACGCAATCCAGCATCGTATGCTGGAAACTCATTAAAGTCACTAGGTAATGGACATATTGTTAAATTTGCAGTTGGTGGTAGTAGCTCAAATACAACTTTAAAAACCAATACTGTATCCAATAATACTAATGCTGTAACTTTTGATTATTTAGCGTTATCTATTCCTATGGGTAGACTAGGTATGGGTTTTGGTTTAATGCCGTACACATCTGTTGGTTATAAATTAGAATCTATAAGCGATGAAAATGTTTTAAATTATAGGTATAGAGGCGAAGGAGGTGTAAATAAAGCATTTTTAGGTATAGGGTATTTACTTGCTGAAAATTTAAGAGTTGGCGTCGATGCAAACTATAATTTTGGAAATTCGCAAAATACTGTTGTTAATTTTAGATACGACAACGAAGGCACCCCTCTGCAATATCATAGTAGAGAGGTAAATAGATCCGATTTAAGTGGTTTAAATTTTAATTTAGGGCTCACATACACACCAATGATTTCTGAGAAACTGCAACTAACATCATCTATTACTTTTTCTCCAAAAGCAGATTTAACCTCTACTAATCAAAGAACTTTTGCAAGTGTAGTAGTAAGTTCCACTGGTCAAGAATTTGCAGTAACTGAAGTTGAAACCGATCTTGAGGCTCTTGGATTAGACAAAACAGTATTAACATTACCTACCAAAACAGCCTTAGGCGTTGGTATTGGTCAACCTAGAAAATGGTTTTTAGGCGCAGAGTACACCATGTTAAAAACTAGTGAATTTTCAAACGAAATTTTTAGTTTTGAAAATGCGACCTATGAAGATGCTTCAACAATATCGGTTGGAGGGTTTTTTATACCGCAATATAATGCCTTCAAATACTGGAAAAGAGCGGTTTATAGAGCGGGAATTAGATACGAAAATACAGGGTTAAAAATACAAAACGAGGCAATAAACGAGTTTGGCATGTCTTTTGGGGTAGGATTACCAGTTGGAAATGCATTTTCTAATGTAAATTTTGGAATCGAAGTTGGACAACGTGGAACAATAAACCAAAATTTAGTAAAAGAAAATTTTGTAAATTTTCAGCTTAGCTTATCATTAAACGATAGATGGTTCGTAAAAAGAAAGTATAACTAATTAATTATAAAGAATTATGAAGACGAAAATTACACTGTTAATAGCAATGCTTTTTCTAGGATTTAATGTGACTAATGCACAAAGTCAGGAAGAAGACATGAACACATTGTCCATTTTTAGTGAATATGCAAAAGCTAAAAATTATGATGCTGCTTTTAGTCCTTGGATGGAATTAAGACAAAGAAACCCAAAGTTTAACAGAGCAATTTTTACCTATGGTGAACGTATCCTTAATTATAAAATTAAAAAATCTTCTGGAGCCGAAAAAGTAGGGTTTGTTAAAGACCTCGTGAAAATGTGGGAAGAAAGACGTGTAAACTTTGCTAGTAAAACACCAGAGGGTGAATTTTTAGCTAAAGCTTGTCAGTTACAATACGATTACAAAAACGAGTTACAAATGACGGATAGTCAATTGTACGACTGCTTTGACAATGCTTTTAAAACAGACGCTGAAACATTTAAAAACCCAAAATCATTATATACATATTTTAAACTAATGGTAAACTTATATGATGATGGAAAAAAACCTGCCGAAGTATTGTTTACTAAGTATGATGAGGTTTCAGAGAAAATAGAAGCAGAGATTAAACACTATACTAATTTACTAAACAAATATGTGCCTGCAGAAGATACTGATGAAGAACCAGTATTAAGTAAAAAAGACGCTAGTAGAGTAAAATCTTATACTAGTTTTTTAAGAGCTTACGATCAAATTTCATCTGGAATGGATAGAGATTTAGGTGATCGTGCAAACTGCGAAAACTTAATTCCGTTATATACTAGAAACTACGAAGAAAACAAAAACGATGGTTTATGGTTGCAAAGAGCCATGAATAGATTGTACACTAAAGAATGTACAGACGACCCATTATTTGTTAAAATAGTAGAGCAAAAGAACAACTTAGAACCTAATGCATCTACAGCGTATTATTTAGGAATTTTAAAAGATAAAGAAGGAGATAGTGCTGCAGCATTAACTTTTTACAATCAAGCAGTAGAATTAGAAACAGATAACATTGATAAAGCTAAAATACTTTATAGAATTGCTGCTGGATTTAAGAAAAAAAGAAGTTACGGTCAAGCAAGAACATATTACCAAAAGGCACTTGCTGCGAACCCATCAATGGGTAAAGCACATTTAGCAATTGCACAAATGTATGCTGCTAGTGCCAATAATTGTGGTACAGATAACTTTAGTAAAAGGGCTGTATATTGGTTAGCAGCTCAAGAAGCCAGAAAAGCAGGGAGAGTAGATCCAAACTTATCTAAAGCATCTAGAAATACCTCAGCTAATTATTTAGCAAAAGCACCTACTAGAAGTGAAATATTCACTAAAGGTAATGCAGGAGAAACTATAAAAATTGGATGTTGGATAGGTAGAAGCGTTAAAGTGCCAAACCTTTAATGAATTCAATAGTAAAATATAGTATAATCATCATGGTCACAGTTTTTACTGTGACCATGTTTTTTTCATGCAAAGATAATTTTAAAGAGGTTCAAAATATTGGTCTTTTAAGTAATAAGCCAATTACCGAAGCCGATAATATTAATACAAAATACACCGATTCGGGAAGACTAAAATCGCATTTAATAAGTCCAAAAATGCTAGATTTTTCTAACCGCAAGTTCTCGTTTGTAGAATTTCCTCAAGGCATCGATTTTACCATTTACGATGAAAAAGGCAATAAAAATAATGTATTGTCAGATTTTGCAATGATTTATAATGACACCGATTTAATAGATCTACAAGGTAACGTCGTAGTAACAACACATAGTAACGATACTTTGTTTACTGAGCAATTATTTTACGATCAAAAACGAGAATGGATGTTTACAAACAAACCAGTAAAGTTTCGTCGGAATAACGAAATTATAAATGGTACAGGTTTCGACTCCAATAGAAGCTTCACAAACGCCAGAGTTTTAGAGATGAGCGGAATCATTTATATAGACGAATAATTACTATCTTTGTATTGTTATAACTTATAATAATCACTAACTCATTTTTAGTAATGAAGGTATTACAGCTTTTTCAATATGCGTATTTAATTTTCGCAATATTGTTTTTATACGATGCCATAAGCAATTGGAATGTTGAAGGTAAGAGCCCTTATTTGTCATTAAGTCTTGCGGCTTTAGCAGTATTTATGTTCTTTTTTAGAAAGAAATTTAGAAAGCGTTTCGAAGATAGAGGCAAGCTTTAAAAAATGAGTCCCGAAACCGTAATAATTATTATCTCGCTGTTATTTTCGGCATTTTTCTCAGGAATGGAAATAGCCTATGTATCTTCAAACAAGATTCATATAGAAATTGAAAAAAAACAAAGCGGTCTTTTGGCCAAAATACTTACTAGACTTACAGCAAAACCATCAAAATTTATTGCCACAATGCTTATTGGAAACAATATCGCATTGGTTATTTATGGTTTTTACATGGGAGATTTATTAATGCAGTGGTTTCAAGGCATGGCCCTTGATAACGCTTTGCTTAATGCTTTAATTACCGATTTTAGCTTGTTGACTCAAACCATAATTTCCACTTTGGTAATACTAATTACTGCCGAGTTTTTACCAAAAGTGTTCTTTCAAATTTATTCTAATTTGTTGTTGAAGCTATTTTCAATTCCAGCTTACATATTTTTTGTGTTGTTTTCATTTATTTCCGATTTTGTTATTTGGATTTCCGATGTCGTACTTAAAACCTTTTTTAAAACCGATGGAGACCAAGTGCAATTGGCATTTACTAAAGTAGAATTAGGAAATTATATTAGTGAACAAATGGAATCGGTTGAAGATGACGACGATGTTGATAGCGAAATTCAAATTTTTCAAAATGCTTTAGAATTTTCCGAAGTAAAATCCAGAGAAGTTATGATACCTCGTACCGAGTTGGTTGCAGTAGAGATTCATGATAGCATAAAAACCTTAAACGAGCTTTTTACTTCCACAGGATATTCTAAAATTTTGGTTTACAAAAATACTATAGACGACATTTTAGGGTACGTACATTCTTTCGATCTTTTTAAAACCCCAAAAACAATAAAATCTATTATTATTCCAGTGGAGTTTGTGCCTGAAACAATGCTAATAAAAGATGTTTTAAACGTACTTACCAAAAAGCGTAAAAGTGTTTCGGTAGTGTTGGACGAATATGGAGGAACTTCTGGTATCATGACCATCGAAGATATTGTTGAAGAATTATTTGGCGAAATAGAAGACGAACATGACACCATAGAATTATTAGAGAAAAAAATAAGTGATAACGAATTTAATTTTTCGGCTAGATTAGAGGTAGATTATATAAACGAAACCTATAAATTAGACTTGCCAGAAAATGAAAATTACGAAACCCTTGGAGGCTTAATTGTTAACAGCACCGAAGAAATTCCGAAGCAAAACGAAAAAGTAACCATAGACAACTATTTATTTACAATTTTAAAAGTCTCTAATACCAAAATAGAAATTGTATCCCTTCACATTTTAAAAGACGATTAAAAATCTTACAACAGTACAATTTATACGTTGTTCTGCTTTTATTATTAAGTATAAAATACTATTTTCGCCCACGATATTTTATCACAATTAATTAAAGATTATTACTAGTCAATTTTTTTTTGGAAGTATTAGTCTATTTGATAAACCCCAAAAAAGGTTACATAAAATTTTAATTATATATGGCAATTTTAAATAAAATTAGACAACGATCATTATTTTTAATCTTAGTAATCGCTATGGCATTATTCTCATTTGTCTTAGCCGATTTATTTAAAAATACAGATGGCTTCAATAGCAAGTCTCAAAACGTAATCGCTACCATAAACGGAGAAGACATAGATCGTGACGATTTTATGGCTAAGGTAGAAAATGCACAACGTCAATTTGGAGGTTCACTTACCAACACTCAAGCAATGAACAGAGTTTGGGACCAGGAAGTGAGCAATGCGGTTATGAATGCACAGTATGATGCTTTAGGGCTTACCGTAGAGCGCGACCAAATGAGAGACCTGTTGAGATTAGGGTTGACAAATTTTGAAGAGTTTAAAAATGAAGATGGTATCTACGATGAAAATAAATTAAATGAATTTATAGCAAACCTAAAAGCCATTTCCCCGGAAACGGCAATACTAGGTGGTTCGCCAATTAATTATGAGGCTTGGACAAATTATGAAAACAATATGGCTGTTACAGGAAAGCAACAAACCTACTTTAATATGGTTAAAGCAGGTATTTCTGGTACACTAGCCGAAGGAGAGTTAGATTACAAACTAGAAAACGATAAAGTAGATTTTAAATATGTTAGAATCCCTTATACTTCAATTGCCGATAGTACAATAACGGTTACTAAGTCTGATATTTCCAACTATATAAATAAAAATAAGAGCCAATACGAGATAGATGAATCAAGAGATATTCGTTTTGTCGAGTTTAAGGAAGAAGCATCATTAGAAGATGAAACCGAAATTAAAAATGCGTTGATTAAGTTGCTAGAAGATAGAGAAGAATATATTGAAGCCTCAAAAGCAACTGAAACCATTGTTGGGTTTAAAAACACAACCGATAATGAAGGTTATTTAGCAGCAAATTCGGCTGTTAAATTATTTGATGATTATATGTTTAAAGCAAATTTGCCAGTTGAACACGCCGATAGTATTTGGAATTTGAACAAAGGCGAACTTTACGGTCCTTACAAGAATAATAATATGTTCATGATTAGTAAGGTTATCGATGTTAAACAAATAGCAGACTCTGTTAAAGTGAGACATATATTAATTCCGTTTGCAGGTGCTGTACAAGCTGCTCCAGATGTTGTAAAAACCGATGCAGAAGCTAAAGCAACCGCAGATAGTATTTTAAATGTTGTAAAAACCAACCGCTCTAAATTCAAAGACTTATTGGTTTTATCATCCGATCTTGTTAGCAATCAAAATGATGGAGAAATAGAATTTGCCTATACTGCTGGAATGGCGCCTGAGTTTAAAGCGTTTTCATTCGATAATAAAGTTAGGGATATAGATGTGGTTAAAACCGATTTTGGATACCATGTTATTGAAATATTAAGTCAAGGCAACAAGCAAAGAGCTGTTAAAGTTGGTAACTTAGCCAGAGTAATTGAACCATCTGATGCAACTGTTGATAGAATATTTAACGAGACTTCAAAATTTGAAATTGCAGTGGCAGATAAAGAGTTTACAGAAGTTGTACGTGAAAGCGATTATACAATTAAGCCAGTAAGTGCCATCAAAACTTTAGATGAGGCCATTCCAGGTTTAGGAAGCCAAAGAAACATAGTACGATGGATTTATGAAGACGGTGTTACTCCTGGCGACATTAAAAGATTTAATATCCAAGGCGGTTATGCAGTTGTACAGCTAACAGCGATAAATAAGGAAGGATTAATGAGTACCGACAAAGCTTCGGTTACAGCATTGCCAGCCATTAGAAAAGAAAAGAAAGCAGCACTCATTAAAGCACGTCTCTCTGGAGCGACTTTAGAAGATATTGCAGCTAGTGAAAGTGAAACAGTGCAAACAGCATTAGCAGTTACTATGAAAACCCCAACTATATCAGGTGCAGGAAGTGAGCCTAAAGTAGTTGGAACAGCTTTTGGATTAACCGAAGGTACTATGTCTAAACCAATTGAAGGTAAAACAGGTGTATTTGTTATTCAACTAACAAAATTAACACCTGCAGCAGGATTGCCAAATTACCAAGCTGCCGCTAATAGAATTGGTACTGCTAAAGCTACTTCGGTAAACACACTGTTATTGGAAGCTTTAAAAAAAGCTGCCAAAATTGAAGATAATAGAGCTGCTTTTTATTAATAACTAGTTTAATACCATATCTCTAAAGGGAATAATTGCTGGGTAACCCTTCTCTTTAAAATAAGTACTCGGATTATCAAAAGAGCTTACCAAAATAAAATCGCCTCCCCAAGCTCCAAGGCTTTTGATAGAGCCGTTAAAGTCTTTAAAAAGAGATTCTTTAACTGTTGGGTGCTTTATTATGGAACCAATAATCGTTTCATGTAAATCTATGAGCTGATTAAAATCTTCTATATTGGAACAATCTATAATGTTTTTGGTAATGGTATTTATGTCACTAATTTTAGAAAAAATAGCTCCTTTATTTTTATTATATCGATTAATCCCTTCGCGACTATCTTGTTTTTTATTTAAATGAACAAAATACAAGTGGTCTTTGAACTCAGGATTAAAATCAACTACATTAATGTCTCTGTGAGAATTTTTTAATTGATAAGTAATAGCCTTATCCTGTTGTGCACAAGCTATATCATAACCACTGCCACCAAATGTTATTTCCAATAGTTTGTAGGCATCGACCTTTGCCCAATTAGCAATATTGTTTATAAGGGTTGAAGAACTGCCAAGTCCCCAATTTGTTGGAAAACCCAGTTTGGTAGTAATGCTAAACCCAGTTTTGGTTTCAATGCTTCCTAATAAAAAATTAGGGTTTAATGTTTTGG
>CALZKX010000134.1 GCA_945788155.1 uncultured Flavobacteriaceae bacterium | reverse complement strand
GCACAAGCAGTTACATTAAAAATTAAGATTAGGGCAACAATTCTTTTAATCATAGTTTAAGGTTTTCTATCTTTAACAAAGATAAATTTTATAGATGAGAACCATTCAAATTTTATGCCTAATATGTTTTTTGGCATTATTCAATTGTAATTCTAGAGAAGAAACTAAAGCGATTACTCAAACTATTACAGAAACTGAAAAACCCAAGCAATATATTACAGTGCTTGGTGTTGCACAAGATGCTGGCTATCCTCATATCAATTGTGAAAATAACTGTTGCAAGTCGTTTTACGATGGAGTAGAAACAAAAAAGCTTGTGTCCAGTTTGGGTTTGGTCGATTTAGAAGATAAGAAAAAATACATTTTTGATGCCACTCCAGATTTTACAGAACAAACACAACTCCTAAAAACCAATCATTTAGATAATGGTAATATCATCGATGGCGTATTTTTAACACATGCACATATTGGTCATTATACAGGATTGATGTATTTGGGATTTGAAGCTCTTGGAGCAAATAAAACGCCTGTTTATGCAATGCCTAGAATGAAACAATATTTAGAAACTAATGGTCCTTGGAGTCAGTTATTAGCTTTCGAAAATATTGATATAAAACCGATTCAACATGATTCGGTGGAGTCATTAAACAACAATTTAAAAGTGACCCCTTTTTTGGTGCCACATCGCGATGAATATTCTGAAACGGTTGGATTTATCATTGAAGGACGAAACAAAAAAGCATTGTTTATTCCAGATATTGACAAATGGGAAAAATGGGAACGCAATATCGTTGAAGAAGTTAAAAAAGTAGATTACGCTTTTGTAGATGCGTCTTTTTTTAGAGATGGCGAGCTAGACAGAGATATGAGCAAAATACCACATCCTTTTACTACGCAAACAACAAACTTGTTCGAGAATGAAGATTTAGAAACAAAAAATAAAATCCATTTCATTCACTTTAATCATTCAAACCCAACCATAAAAGACTCACATCGACTAAAAGACAGTATTCAAAATCTTGGGTTCCGATTTGCCAAACGAGGAGACATCTATGATTTGTAGAAACTTATAATATTCTTAATAAAGCCGATAAATTTTTCAATATTCCGTAAGTTTGCAACGCTTATAACAGATAAAATACGAATGCAACAAATAGCACCTTACAAACCAAAACATAAAGTACGAATAGTAACAGCAGCATCATTGTTTGATGGTCACGATGCATCTATAAATATAATGCGACGAATCATTCAAGCCACAGGTGTTGAAGTCATCCATTTAGGGCATGATAGAAGCGTGGAAGAAGTGGTTAATACAGCAATTCAAGAAGACGCCAATGCCATTGCTATGACCTCGTATCAAGGAGGACATAACGAGTATTTTAAGTATATGTATGATTTACTAAAGGAAAAAGGTGCGGAACACATCAAGATTTTTGGAGGAGGAGGAGGTGTCATACTTCCTTCGGAAATCAAAGAATTGATGGATTACGGCATTACACGAATCTATTCTCCTGATGATGGAAGAGAACTTGGACTTCAAGGGATGATTAATGATTTGGTTAAAGCCTCACTTAATCCCTCCAAAGGAGGGAAGTTAGCAGGTTCCCATAAGATTTGCAATGAGGATGGTTCTTGGTTATTGGAATTAGGAAATGATAAAGTTTTTGAAAATTTAAAAAATAAAGATGTTAATACCATAGCAAGATTAATATCTCTTGCCGAAAATAATCACTCCGAGTTTGAAGAAGTTTTTAGCTCAGTATATTCCTCCCCTTTGGAGAGGTCAGGAGGGGCTGTATTAGGAATTACTGGAACAGGAGGAGCTGGAAAATCATCTTTAGTTGATGAATTAGTTAGACGTTTCTTAATTGATTTTCCTGAGAAAACAGTTGGCTTAATCTCGGTTGACCCTTCCAAACGTAAAACAGGAGGTGCGCTTTTAGGAGATAGAATTCGTATGAATTCTATTAATTCTCCAAGAGTCTATATGCGAAGCTTGGCAACGCGCCAATCCAATTTGGCATTGTCAAAGCACGTTAATGAAGCGGTTGAGGTATTGAAAGCAGCCGAATACGATTTAATCATTCTGGAAACTTCTGGAATTGGTCAATCTGATACCGAAATTATTGAACATAGCGATGTCTCATTATATGTAATGACGCCTGAATTTGGGGCAGCCACACAGTTGGAAAAAATTGACATGTTGGATTTTGCCGACTTGGTAGCAATTAACAAATTTGACAAACGAGGCTCGTTAGATGCCTTACGTGATGTAAAAAAACAATACATGCGCAATAACAATCTTTGGGACACTCCTCAAGATGAGTTGCCAGTTTTTGGTACCATTGCTTCACAATTCAACGACCCAGGAATGAACACGCTTTATAAAGCGGTTATGGATAAATTGGTTGAAAAAACAGATGCAGATTTAAAATCGACATTTGAGATTTCAAAAGAAATGAGTGAGAAGATTTTTGTCATTCCACCAAATAGAACACGTTACTTATCAGAAATTGCAGAGAATAATAGAAACTATGATGTTAAAGCTAATGAACAAGTAGAGGTTGCTCAAAAACTTTACGGAATTTATAAAACTATTGAATCTGTTATTGGAAGTAAACCTGAATTAGATAAATCTGGAATTGATAGCAAGTCTGTCAGTTCGAGCGCAGTCGAGAACAAAGACTTTGTAAAGATGTTAGTTGGCGAATTTGACCGAGTAAAATTAAATTTAGACCCTTACAATTGGGAAGTTATAACTGGTTGGAACGATAAAGTAAACAGATACAAAAACCCTATTTATTCTTTTAAAGTAAGAGGAAAAGACATTAATATAGAAACACATACAGAATCCTTATCGCACACTCAAATTCCAAAAGTGGCATTACCAAAGTATGAAGCTTGGGGAGATATTTTAAAATGGTGTTTGCAAGAAAATGTACCTGGAGAATTTCCTTTTGCATCAGGATTGTATCCATTTAAAAGACAAGGAGAAGATCCAGCACGTATGTTTGCTGGCGAAGGTGGTCCAGAGCGAACAAACAGACGTTTTCATTATGTAAGTATGGGCTTGCCTGCAAAACGATTATCCACAGCGTTTGATAGTGTTACCTTGTATGGCAACGACCCGAATTTGCGTCCAGATATCTATGGAAAAATAGGAAACGCAGGCGTATCTATTTGCTGTTTAGATGATGCTAAAAAATTATATTCTGGCTTCAATTTAGCAGATGTTATGACTTCTGTGAGTATGACAATTAATGGACCTGCGCCTATGTTATTAGGCTTTTTCATGAATGCAGCCATAGACCAACAATGTGAAATCTACATTAAGGAAAATGGACTGGAAAAAGAAGTTGAAGCTAAAATTGCTAAGATTTATAAAGACAAAGGTGTTAGTCGACCGCAGTATATTTGTCAAGACGGACAACCATATCATCTTCCCTTTGGGAGGACAGGAGGTGGGAACTTACCAGAAGGTAATGACGGTTTAGGACTAATGTTATTAGGTGTTACTGGAGACCAAGTTCTATCAGCTGAGGAATATCAAGATATTAAAACCAAAACCATAGCTCAAGTTCGTGGAACGGTTCAAGCTGATATTTTAAAAGAGGACCAAGCACAGAATACGTGTATTTTCTCTACCGAATTTGCCTTACGTTTAATGGGAGACGTACAAGAGTATTTCATTGAAAATAATGTACGTAACTTCTATTCGGTATCTATTTCTGGATATCATATTGCTGAAGCTGGAGCCAATCCTATAACGCAATTAGCATTGACTTTATCTAATGGATTTACATACGTTGAGTATTATCTGTCACGAGGCATGGACATTAATAAGTTTGGACCAAACTTATCGTTTTTCTTCTCTAATGGAATAGATCCAGAATATGCTGTAATTGGTCGTGTAGCACGTAAAATTTGGGCAAAAGCCATGAAGCATAAATATGGAGCAAATGCAAGAGCACAAATGCTTAAGTATCATATACAGACTTCGGGACGGAGTTTGCATGCCCAAGAAATCGACTTTAATGATATTCGTACAACGCTTCAGGCCTTATATGCCATCTATGATAACTGTAACTCGCTGCACACAAATGCTTACGATGAAGCCATTACAACACCAACAGAAGAGTCGGTTCGTCGCGCTATGGCAATTCAGTTAATCATCAATAAAGAATTAGGATTAGCTAAAAATGAAAACCCAATTCAAGGCTCATTTATTATTGAAGAACTTACCGATTTGGTTGAGGAAGCAGTCTTGTTAGAATTCGATAGAATTACTGAAAGAGGAGGCGTTTTGGGTGCTATGGAAACCATGTACCAACGTAGTAAAATACAGGAAGAGAGTTTGTATTATGAGACTTTGAAGCACAATGGAGATTTTCCAATAATTGGTGTGAATACTTTCTTGAGCTCAAAAGGTTCACCAACCATTTTACCAGCTGAAGTAATTCGTGCAACAGAAGAAGAGAAGCGATATCAAATTAAAACACTTGAAAATCTTCACAAGGCAAACGACACAGAATTATTATTGAAAGACCTACAATCTAAAGCTATCCATAATGAGAATATTTTTGAGTCATTAATGGAAGTTTGCAAAGTTTGCTCACTAGGTCAAATTACCAAAGCTTTATTTGAGGTTGGAGGGCAGTATCGACGGAATATGTAAGCAGAGAACCACTTTTCAAGTATTGAAAAGTGAGCGAATCGCTTATGCTGAATTTGCTTCGGAATCTTCTGAATTCAACTAAATTTCAAACCTCACAGGTTTTTAAAACCTGTGAGGTTTTTATTTTAAAACAAAAAAAAGCCCTACAGAGTATGCAGAGCTAAAGATTTTCATCTACGGCATATAGCCTTATTGTGATAAGATTAAAGATTAGAATAAAATTTTCACACCTCAAATGTAACAAAAAAATAATCAATTAACTATGAGGGAAACCGTAAAAACCTCATTTATTTTTTTGTAGCTTTAAGACTGTTTTAATTAGAAATGATATGGCAAAAATTTTAGGATTGGATTTAGGGACGAACTCAATTGGCTGGGCGATTATAGATGACGAAAATAGCAAGATACTCGGTATTGGAAGTCGCATTTTTCCGGAAGGTGTTGTTAATTTAGGAGATGGCGAAGGACGTGAAGCTTCAAAAAATGCAAGCAGAACTGATGCAAGAGGGACAAGGCGACAAATTTTTAGACGTCGTTTGCGAAAGCGTTATTTATTAAGGGAATTAGCTAAAAACAATATGAGCCCTTTTGATTATAAATTGGTTAAAGCCTGGAACCAAAAAGACATTTTCAGTAATGAAAGCCTTAAGGAATGGTTAAGGTTAAATCCGTATGAATTAAGGGCCAAAGCACTCAAAGAAAAAATCACTCTGGAAGAACTGGGAAGAATTTTTTATCACATGATTCAACGTCGAGGCTTTCAGAGCAACAGCAGAAGTGCTGGTGCAGAAAATAATGAAAAAAGCGTCATTTTTAAAGGTGATGCAAAATCAGGAAAAATTGGTATTTCCGAAACAACCGAAAGTATTAAAGATAATCAAACCCTTGGTTCTTACTTAAACAAAATTTACCCTAAGGAAAGCGAACCTTTTTCTGGAAGATTGGAGCGAATTAGAAATCGCTACACAACGCGTCAAATGTACATTGATGAATTTGAAGCCATTTGGGAACACCAAAAACAATATCATAAGGAACTTACCCATGAACTCAAAACAATTTTTGGCGGTCGAAAAAAAGATGGCTATTCAGAAGACGGAGTGCTGTTTCATCAGCGTCCATTGCGTTCTCAAAAACATTTGGTTGGCAATTGCTCGTTTGAACCCAAAAAAACAAAATGCCATATTAGTGCTATTCCCAATGAACAGCGTCGTGTTTACGAATGGCTCAATACACTTAAATGTGATTTAGTTGGTGAGAAGGTCAAAATTACTTTAGAGGACAGGGAAAATATTTTGAAGCTATTGTTTTCAAAAGAAAAAGTAAAGTTTAAGGAAATTAGAAAAGCCATCAATAAATTGGATGGTCATTACCAATTCAATTATAAAGACGATGATGCTGTTTATGGCAGTCATACAATAAGCAATTTATCCAATAAAAAATTCTTTGGAAAGCAATGGTTTGAATTTTCAAAAAAAGAACAAGAAGATATTTGGCACGTATTATACAGTTTTGACGATAGGGATAAACTGAAACAGTATGCGATTGAAAAATGGAATTTTAATGAAGAAAAAGCAGAAAAGATTTCAAAATTCAATGTAAAGGATGGTTATGCTAATTTAAGTAGAAAAGCCATTAATAACATACTTCCGTTTTTAAAAATGGGCTTTACTTACGATGTGGCAGTTGGATTGGGAGGCGTGAAAAATGCTTTAGGAAATAAATGGGAAGAATACGAAGATTTTATTCTGGATAATGTACCGGAAATTGTACGTTCCAACCTTAAAGGTGGTTACATAGAACCTTTAAAAAACATGCTGAAAAAGGAATGTGAACTATCAGAAAAGGAATTGTCCAAACTATACCACCATAGTAGCAATATTGAAATCAATAAACTATTGCATAAACTTCCGGTAAGTCCAGAGGCTGATAAGGAAATACAAAGTATTAAAAATCCAGTAGTCATTACAGCACTTTTTGAAATTAGAAAATTGGTCAATGAAATTATCGAAGATTATGGAAAACCGGACGAAATAAAAGTGGAATTGGCTCGTGACCTAAAAATATCGAAATCCAAAAGAAACGATATTAGGCGCGAACAAAAACGTTTGGAGCGTGAAAATGATAGAGTAAAAGACGAATTGGATTATATTGGTCAACGACCAACACATGTCAATATTCTAAAATATAAACTTTGGGAAGAGTGCAACAAAACCTGTCCATATACTGGCAAGAATATAGAAGTAAACCAACTGTTTAGTGGAGAAATACAAATAGAACATATTTATCCGTGGAGCCGTTCACTAAACGATAGTTATATGAACAAAACCATGTGCTTTGCAGATGAAAATAGAGCAAAAGGGGATTTAACACCCTTCGAATTTTATAGTAAACAAGGTGAGCAAAAATGGAACGATATTAAGTTGCAAGCATTAAGCTGCTTTAAAAACAAAGCTAATTATCCAAATGCCTATTACAAATTTAAACAGTTTGTAAAAGAAAAACACGATTCAGATTTTATAAACAGGCAACTAAACGACACACGCTATATAAGTAAAGAAGCCAAAAACTATTTATCTAAAATCTGTAACAATGTGATGGTAGCTCCAGGACAGATGACCTCAAACTTACGTCATCATTGGGGACTCAATACTGTTTTAAATAAAGAAGATGATGCCAAGATAAGAGAAGACCATCGCCACCACGCTATTGATGCCTTGGTTATGGCTTGTGCAACCAGAAGTCATTTGCAGGAATTAAGCAAATGGAATAGATATGACAGAACTTACGACCTTGAGAATTTCCCAAAACCATGGAAGACTTTTAGGGAGGATGCTGAAAAAGCTGTTGAGCAGATATTGGTATCACACAAAAAACAAAAATCAATACTTACTGTAAGAACACATACCACCAAGAAAAACGGAACAACATATAAAAATGTTGGTGTAGCTGCAAGAGGAGAGTTGCATAAAGAGTTTGTTTATGGTAAACGAAAAGCACCTTTTAATGAGGAGGCTTTTCATATAAGAAAACCTTTAGAAAACATAACTACAGAAAAACAATTGGAAAAAGTAGTAGATGAAACCATAAAACAGTTAATTTTTAAACGCATTCATGTTTTAGGAGGTTTAATTAAAGGCAAAATTCCAGCTGAAACTTTTTTTGTGGTCGATGAAAATGGAGTGAAGCAACCGCAAATATTTTTGTCCAACAGAAATGGAAATCCTGTACCAGTTCTAAAAGCTCGTATTAAAGAAACAATGAACAAGGCTAAACAATTAAAATTAAATTTGAATCAATTTGTAAATCCAAGGAATAATCATCATGTTCTTGTTTATGAAAGATTAGATGGAAAATATGAAAAAGACGTAGTTAGCTTTTGGGAAGCTGTGGAAAGAAAAAAACAAAAATTAAATACAGTTTTACTCCCTAAGAACGGAAAACGAATTATTCAAACTTTTTCTGAAGACGAAATGTTTGTTTTATTTAAGCACGAAGATGAGATTGAATGGGAAAACCTAAAGTATTCTGATATTTCAGAAAATCTTTATAAAGTTCAAAAAATTGCTGGCGCAGACTATTTTATGGAAATATGCTTTAGAAAGCATATTGATTCAAGAGACGACAAGGCAGCAAAAGCAGATTATAGATATATAAAAGGATTTGGTAACGGCAAAACAGGTTGGTTTACATTTAACCCTATAAAAGTAATAGTTTCAGTTTCCGGTAAAATAAAAAAGCTATAAAGCTTTGTGTTTAATAAAAGTTCTTTGACATCATTGCATTATTAAGTCACAACCTTTTTTATACATATATTATATATTTTGTATATTTGTGTAAAAAGTATATTATGAGAAAAAATATAGATATAAACGACACAACATTAACCAAGTTAAAAATTATTTCTGCTTTCGAGAATTTAAGTGTAAAAGCATTGATGGAAAAAGCGGTGGAATGGTTTGTAATTCAAAAAGAAAAGGAACGAATTAACAGTTTAACTCCAGAAGAAAAAGAAGATCTCGGTCTTTTACTTTTAATGCAGCAGGCAGATAGAGATGAGTTGGCAAGTAGAGATGAGATAATGAACATATTAGACGACTAATATGAAAGTATTGTTTTTAAATAGTTTTAAAAAAGACTTAAAAAAAATAAAGAGCGCTTCACTTAAATTAAAAATAAAAACAGTAATAATTAACCTTGAAAATGCTACTGATTTAAATGAAATAGTAAATATTAAAAAACTATCAGGTAGTAATTATGCATATCGAGTACGAATTGGTGATTATAGAATGGGTTTTTATTTTGAAAATAGAACAGTTCTAATAGCACGTTTTTTAAAACGAAGCGATATCTACAAAGTATTTCCGAAATCTTAAACAACCAAACCACAACGAAAAATTGACCTTTTCAAATTTTTACAACCATTTTTCGTTGTGGTTTGATTAAAGATTAGAAAACACGATATTTTTCCCACGACCATCAACAACGATGGCTCCGTTGTGGTTTGATTAAAGATTAGAAAACACGATATTGACTTAGCTGTAAGTACTGGTATTACTCCTGTTGTGGTTTGATTAAAGATTAGAAAACACGATATTAATATAGACATTTTATCGAGTCCTTTTTATGTTGTGGTTTGATTAAAGATTAGAAAACACGATATTTTGTTGGTTTTATTTTACTTTGGGAAAAGTGTTGTGGTTTGATTAAAGATTAGAAAACACGATATTAGAGTTGTTTTGAACTCTCCATGAACGGAAGTTGTGGTTTGATTAAAGATTAGAAAACACGATATTAATCCGGGTTAAACTGATGTCTGAATGTTAGTTGTGGTTTGATTAAAGATTAGAAAACACGATATTGCTTGTTAAACATCGACTTGGCATCCTCACGTTGTGGTTTGATTAAAGATTAGAAAACACGATATTCAATGTTTATAACCCTAGTAGTTATTGGTGTTGTGGTTTGATTAAAGATTAGAAAACACGATATTTTTTGAGCCTCCTCTTTTAACTCGTTTTTTGTTGTGGTTTGATTAAAGATTAGAAAACACGATATTTTTTAAATCTTTGGTTTTACTGCCGTGGTAGTTGTGGTTTGATTAAAGATTAGAAAACACGATATTTGTGATGATGTTCATCATCTAGCGTTACATGTTGTGGTTTGATTAAAGATTAGAAAACACGATATTAATATATTAAAATGAAAACAACACCTAAACGTTGTGGTTTGATTAAAGATTAGAAAACACGATATTATATTCAACATTCATTTGATGTGCTAGGTAGTTGTGGTTTGATTAAAGATTAGAAAACACGATATTAGTTGGGCTTGAACCTTCTAATTACCATGTATTTAAAGAAAAATATCGTTTTAAAAAATGCTTCTTTTTTGTAGTAATACTCCATGATTGAGACATTTTTTTGCTTCTACCAAAAAAGAAAAGATTGCCACAGTCGTTCCTCTTTCGCAATGATGTGCTATTAAAACAATTCCAATTGTGTAGGTGGTGGTTCTTTAGGGACTTCGGCTCGTCCCCAAAAATTCATGATTTTACCAAACTGCTTATCCGTAATCCTTAAAATACTTACTTTCCCTAAAGGTGGCAACAAACGTTTAATTCTTTTTTCATGCGCATCGGCACTTTCACTACTGGCACAATGCCGCATATAGACAGAGTACTGCATCATGGTAAACCCGTCTTTTAATAAGTTTTTTCTAAAGCCTGCAGCATTACGTCTGTCTTTTGCTGTGTCTGTTGGTAAATCAAAAAATACAAATAACCACATAATCCTATAACCGTTTAGTTCCATAATTTGGGATACTTTATTTTTTTTCGTTGGCCACCATAGCATTGTTGTAAGGAGCTGGCTGTTTTTTGTAGAGCAACCATTAATGTACTTTTTTCGGTTTTAAAGTAAACGGTTCTTGTTAAAATTTGAAGGAGCTCCGATTTTATCTCGGTATTTAATTCTTGTTCATCATAATGTTGCATAATATAATGTACAGCCTCATCAACGATTGGTCTAAAAGGTTCCATAATATCATCAGCTAAAGCAAAAGCATTGTATTTGCTTTTATGGTGTATGCCTGCTGTATTAAGTAATCCACTACCAGATAATGCTCTAGCTGTTGCGGCTCTTAAAACAGCATAACCATAGTTTAAAAAGTTGTTAGGGTAATCTCCAAAACGTTTACGTTTAAAGTCATGCTCTAAAAACGATTTCCAATAGAAGTTGGCAGCTACAGCCTCCATGTTTGTTGTATCACCACTCAATACTTTACTTGCTAAAAACTCGAAATTGTTTTTGCTTTTTGTGATTGTTTTTAAAAGTATGCCTTGATTCTTAATTTTCTCAATAATGGTTTGCTGCCATAATTGCTTTTTTAATGGAACACTTGCAGCTAATTGCTTTTTAAAAATTTCTTGTTGTACATGATGGCTATTAAGGTTTAAAAACATACCATTAGGTAAGTGAGATGTATTACAAATAATAATTGACGCATTATTGTCAATTAATAAATTCATTGCAGTAATGCTTATATAAACCTGAGGGTTATCAATAACGATAAATCCAATATCTTCAATTGGAATTGTGGCTTCCCTTAGCTCACTTTTTATAACAAGTTGTAGATTCTTACATGAAATTTTGCTCTTTTTTT